>CALAMM010000022.1 GCA_937925775.1 uncultured Fimbriimonadales bacterium | reverse complement strand
GGGCAGGAGCTGGTGCAGCGCCAGATGGCGCTCTACAAAAAGTACGGCGTGAACCCGATGGGCGGCTGTCTGTACGCACTACTGCCGATCCCGTTCCTGATTCTGGTGTATAATGCGTTTCTGATTTACCAGGTGCAGTTCCGCGCAGGGCACTTCCTGTGGATTAACCCTAACATGGCGGCGCAGTTTCCCGGATTGGTGGGGGCGCACTTAGGGCAGTTCGATGCACCGCTGACCTTGCTGTACGCCGCCAGCATGTATCTCACGAGCCGCCTGACCATTACCGACCCATCGCAAGCCCAGATGCAAAAAACGATGGCGATTTTCACCACGCTGATGCTGCTGGTGTTCTCATGGCAGTTTCGGTTTCCCGCCGCGTTCATTCTCTACTGGCTGCTGACGAACCTCTTTTACACGATTCATTACAAGCTTTACATGCGCACGCCTGCGCCCGAGCTGGTTGCCGTGGACAGCTCTGACTCGCAGGAACGGCGCAACGGCGCGGCGGAGAAGCCCAAGCCGATGGGCTACCAGCCGCCCAAGAAACGCTCAAAGCGAAAATAAGCAGGAGGGACTGGAGACGATGACATCGGTTGAAGCCACTGGCAATACCATAGAGGAGGCGAAGAGCCGAGCGTTGGGCATGCTGGGCGTTGGACGCAACGCGCCGGTCGAGTTCGAAATACTGGAGGAGAACCCTCCCCGCGTGCGCGCCACGCTGGTGGAAGAGGAGCAACCCTATGTTGTGACCCCGCAGATCGCACGCAAAGTCGCTGATTACATCGACCATTTCGTCAAACGCTTGCCCTTGCATGTGCAAGCCGTGCTACGCCACTATCACGGGCGATATGTAGAGGTGGAGCTGGTCGGACGCGATGCGAGCATTCTGGTCGGCAAAAACGGCGAGGTGCTGGATCGGCTGCAGTTCCTGCTGAACAATGCCGTACCGCGAGTGATTGATCCCCAAGTGCGTGTGGTGCTGGACAGCGCGGGCTGGCGACGCCGACGCACCGAACGATTGCGCAATCAGGTCATCGCCATCGCGAACGAGGTCAAACGGCGTGGGGAAGAAGCGGTGCTGCCCCCGATGCCTCCCCACGAGCGACGAATCGTGCATCAGGCACTGAAAGACGACCCTGAAGTGATGACCTACAGCGAGGGCGAGGAACCAAACCGCTATGCGGTCATCTCGCCGCGAGGGTAGCAGTTTCCTTCATCAGCAGGGGCGCGGATGACCCCCCGTAGCCTCAAGGGAAGCGCATGGGTACGAGGCGAGGGTATAATCCCCCGCACTATGGAGTCGACGACGCCTGCACGCACGGAAACGCCGAACGGGGAGAAGCCAACCAAGCCCACGCAGATCGACTTCGAGGGGATCCACTTGCGTGTGATTACCGTGCCCCTGCCCGCTGGCATCTACGGGCAGGTCGCAGGGCTACATAAGCGGCGCGTAATCGCTACACAGTACCCCATCGAGGGCACGCTGGGCAAAAGCTGGCTCGATGTGGAGGAGGAGGGCAAGGGAACCCTGCTGATGTACGATTTCAACACCGCCAAAACCGAGACGCTCGCTGGCAAAGTGAACGACTTCACGCTGTCGCGCGACTGCAAAACCCTGGCGTACCGTTCGGGCAAGCGACTGCGCGTCATCCCAGCAGGGCAGAAACCTGACGAGAAGCATGAGCAAGCCCCGCCTTCGCGCGAGAGCGGCTGGATCGACCTGAGCCGCGTGCGCTGCGCCGTCGTGCCCACGCGCGAATGGCAACAGATGTACCGCGAAGCGTGGCGATTGCAACGCGAGTTCTTCTGGAGCGCGGATATGTCGGGCGTCGACTGGCAAAAAGTGTACGACCGCTACTACCCGCTGCTGGAGCGCGTTGCCACGCGCGGCGAGTTCTCCGACCTGATGTGGGAGATGCAGGGCGAGCTGGGCACTTCGCACTGCTACGAGTTCGGCGGCGACTACCGTCAGCCCCCACAATACAGCGTCGGGCATCTCGGCGCGGAGTTCGAGTGGGACGAACAAGCGCAGGGCTACCGAATCACGTGCATCCTCACGGGCGACCCGTGGCTCGAAGATGCCGACTCGCCGCTCAACGCGCCCGGCGTGAATGCCCAAGTGGGTGAGGTGCTCCTTGCGATCAACGGGCGACGACTCACGCGCACGCTCACTCCCAGCGAAGCGCTGCTGCACCTCGCGGGCGTGCCCGTGGAACTCACCCTGCGAGACCTACACGGCGCAACGCGCGTCGTGATCACCAAAACGCTCACGGATGAGACCAAACTGCGCTACCGCGACTGGGTACGCCGCAATCGCGCATATGTGCATGCCCAAACGAACGGACAAGTAGGCTATGTGCATATCCCCGACATGGGCAGCTGGGGCTTCTCGGAGTTTCACAGAGGGTTCCTAACGGAGATTGCGCGTCCTGCGCTGATTGTGGATGTCCGCGCGAACGGCGGGGGTAGCGTCTCGCCTCTGCTGCTGGAGAAGCTTGCTCGCAAGCGACTGGGGTACGATGTGCCACGCTGGGGCAAGCCCGTGCCATACCCTTACGAGTCCGTGATGGGTCCCATCGTGGCGATTACCGACGAACGCGCTGGCTCCGACGGCGACATGTTCAGCCACGCCTTCAAGCTGATGAAACTCGGCGTGCTTATCGGCAAGCGCACTTGGGGCGGCGTGATTGGCATCTGGCCCAAGTCCCTCTTTGTCGATCAAGGACTCACCACGCAGCCTGAGTACGCCTTTTGGTTCCACGATGTCGGTTGGCGCGTGGAAAACTACGGCACCGACCCTGACATCGAGGTGGACTACGCTCCCCAAGATTATGCCGCGGGGCGCGACCCCCAACTGGATCGGGCGATTGCCGAGGTGCTGAAACAGATGGAGGCGAACCCGCCACGCCTGCCCGACTTCGAGCCGCGCCCGAAACTGCCGCTCCCGACCGGGCTAAACCGCTGAGCCTGCAGACTGCCCGTTTCCCTGCTCGGAATGGAGGGGGAACCCTGTGTCAACGCCCTCTCACTCCGAGCAGAGTAAGCAGCCACAGCGTGCCCTACTTGAACAATGGCGCGAACACCAGCGCAACGATACTCATCAACTTGATGAGGATGTTCATGCTGGGGCCGGTGGTGTCTTTGAACGGGTCGCCGACGGTGTCGCCCACGACGGCGGCTTTGTGGACATCGCTGCCCTTACCGCCCTCGTGCCCCTCCTCGATATACTTTTTGGCGTTGTCCCATGCGCCGCCTGCGTTCGCCATCATCAAGCCTGTGACGACGCCCATGCCGAGCGCGCCTGCCAGGAAACCGCCCAACGCCTCCGCGCCCAACGCGAAGCCCACCACTAACGGCGCAATCACAGCAATCGCACCTGGCAAGAGCATCTCGCGCAGCGACGCGGCGGTTACGATATCGATACAGCGGTTGTAATCGGGTTTGCCCTTACCTTCCAGCAGTCCCAGCTCGCGGAACTGACGGCGCACCTCTTCCACCATCTGGTCGGAGGCGCGGCTCACCGCTTTGAGCGTCAGCGCCGCGAACAGGCTCGGCATCGCAATCCCGACCAGCATTCCAATCAGCGTCTGGGGGTTCACTAAGTTGATGGCTTGCAGTCCCGTTTGGCTCTGATAGGCGGCGAAGAGGGCGAGGGCAGTGAGCGCCGCGCTGCCAATCGCAAAGCCCTTGCCAATCGCCGCGGTCGTGTTGCCCAGCGAGTCGAGTTTGTCGGTGATTTTGCGCACGCTCTCGCCGAAGCCCGCCACCTCAGCGATGCCACCCGCGTTATCGGCAATCGGTCCGTAGCTATCGGTGCTCATCACAATCCCTATCGTCGCCAGCATGCCGACGCCTGCCAAAGCAATTCCGTACAGACCGTTCGTCTCGTAGGCGACCCAGATCGCCGCGGCGATGCCCAACAAGGGTAGCACCGTGCTGAGATATCCAACGCCAATGCCCGACAGGATGTTCGGGGCGACGCCGAAACGCGACGACCGCGCAATCTCGCGTATCGGCGGACCGCTGGTGTAGTACTGGCTGACCGCGCCGATGAACACGCCCGCGAACAAGCCCGCCAGCACCGCCCAGTACGGCGCAAGGCGACCCACCAGCGCGTTGGTGATAAACGCGGCGCCCACCAGAAACAGCAAGATGGCGACCACTGTAGAGCCGTTCAGGGCAAGCTGCGGATCGACGCTCCGAAACGCCCGTATCGAAAACACACCTAACACCGACGCAATCAGCCCGAACGCAATCAACGCCAGTGGCAAGACGATATACGGCAGTGGGTTGTCCGCGTAAAAAGTCACGGCAATCACGGCGGCGGCAATCACCGAGCCGACATAGCTTTCGAATAGGTCGGCGCCCATACCCGCCGTGTCGCCCACATTATCGCCCACATTATCGGCAAGCACGGCGGGATTGCGTGGGTCGTCTTCGGGGATACCTGCCTCCACCTTGCCCACCAGGTCTGCCCCGACATCGGCGGCTTTGGTGTAAATCCCGCCGCCCACGCGGGCGAACAGCGCGACCGACGATGCGCCCATCGAGTAGCCCGTGAGGTACTGCGCCAGCGTCGACAGGTTGGCTTGCCCCAGCAATACGATAAGCCCCACGCCCAGCAAGCCGAGCGCAGCCACGGCCAGCCCCATCACCGAGCCGCCCGTGAACGCCACCACCAACGCCTCACCCATGCCGCCCACGCGCGCCGCCTCCGTCGAACGCACACCACTGCGCGTCGACGCCTTCATCCCGATAAAACCTGCCAGCATCGAGCTGAACGCGCCAAACAGATACGCGCCACCAATCCACGGCGCGCTCTGATAAAACGCGAAAGTCAGCACCGCGAACAACACAACCGCAAACAGCGTAATCGCCATATACTCCCGCTTGAGGAAGGTCATCGCGCCGTCGTGAATCGCCTGCGCGTAAGTGCGCATCGTCTCGTTGCCGTCAGGACGGCGCGTAATCATCCAGTAATTCAATCCCGCTAACAAAATGCCCGCCCCACCAAGTATGGGCGCGGCATAGGGGACAATCTGTAAAACCTCCATAGCTGCCTCCTCCTTCGTTCTGTGCTTCCAAAACGCGCTGAAAGTATACCTACTCTCTGGAGGTGTGCGGAAAATCCACTGTAGCGTCGGCGTCCCCGCCGACAACACACACCCCCCTCACCGCACCACACCACGCCGCAACGCCCACACCACCGCCTCCAGAGTCGTCCCCACGCCCAACTTCGCACGCACGCTTGCCAACTCGTTATGTACCGTGCGCACGCTCACTCCCAGCCGCTGCGCCGCGCGCTGGGCGTCCCCACAGTCCGCCATCGCCTGCAAACACTCCCGCTCCCGCACGCTCAAACAACCCTCTTACGGTTCGCACGGGGACTTCTATTTCCACGAGGAAGCGTCAGGGCGGTTGCAGAGCGCGCTGGATGTGTGGAGTAATAATAAGCAGGAATCCCTTTTGACATCGCGAACTTAACAATAGTAAGCAGGAATACCTCCTGACATCGCGAACCTAAACCCACAGGAGGGCAACAGTGCCTACCGAAGCGGTGTTTGCAAAGCAAAGCGTTATCTATGCGCGCCCGCCGCGCGCCAATCCGCGTGAGCGGGCAATCTTGCACGGGGGGGGGGCGCTATGAGCAAAAACAACCCCCTGCCACCCGACCACGACCTACCCCCCGACCTGCAACACGCGGGCGAACGCGCCATCCGCATCGCCCTGCACCGACTGCAGAAACACTACCCGCCCGCCTGCCCCGCCCCGCACGAGTGGCTCTGTGACTGCCAGCAAGAAGCGTGGGTAACTATCCTCCAGCACGCGCCCGATTACCAACCACCTGACCCACCGCCCGCTAATCCTGAAACTCACTTGGCGTTGCGGCTGACGAACCGTGTTTACAACGCCCTGCGTCGCTACTGGCGTGGTGAGCGGCGTTATTACAGGGCAGTTGTGCCGATGGGGGTGGAGTAGGCAGAGGGCGAGGCGCAGGAGCGTGAGTTTGCGGACGAGTGGGCACAAACAGAGGTGCTGGCGGTGTTGGAGTGGGTTTCCCCGTTGGATGCAATCGACTGGGCGCTCTTGCAGGGTTTGGCGGAGGGCAAGACACAAGCGGAGGTAGCGCAGGAGTTGGGATTGTCGCAGCCTGCAATAAGCAAGCGTTTACAGGCGATTCGTCGTTTAGGAGGCGAGATTTTG
>CALAMM010000021.1 GCA_937925775.1 uncultured Fimbriimonadales bacterium | reverse complement strand
GGCGAGGGCGGGATTTACCCCCTCAGCGAGGAGTACCTCCAGGAGGCGCGTCGGCTGTGCGACCGCTACAACGCGCTGCTGATTGTGGACGAGGTGCAGGCGGGGTTTGGGCGCACGGGCAAGTGGTTCGCCTACCAGCACGCGGGCGTACACCCCGACATCGTGGCGACGGCGAAAGGGCTGGGCGGCGGGTTCCCGATAGGCGCGTGCCTGATGCGCGGCGTCGCGACCGAAGTGCTCCAAGCAGGCGAACACGGCACCACCTACGGCGGCAACCCCCTCGCCTGCACAGCGGCGCTGGCGGTAATAGAAATCATCGAGCAGGAGAACCTGCTGGAGAACGCGGCGCGTGTCGGAGCATATCTGCAGGCACGATTGCGAGAATTGCAAGCGTCAGGCGCACCCATTCGCGAAGTGCGCGGGCGCGGACTGATGGTCGGCGTCGAACTCACCCTGCCCATCGCCCGCACCGTGTTCCAAAAAGCACTGGAGCGTCGGCTTATCCTGAACGCGATTGGCGAGACCATCCTGCGCCTCGTGCCACCACTCATCATCACCGAGAGCGATGTGGACGAGGCAAGAGAGGTGTTGGAGGCGGTAACGCGTGAACACTGAGGGGCCGTATATGCACCTGGACTCGAATCTCATCATCTGTGGCGACAATCGCGAGGTACTGCCCCAACTGCCGACAGGCGCGTTTAGACTGATTTACATCGATCCACCGTTCAACACGGGCAAGGTGCAGCAGCGCGTGCGCATCCGCGCAACCGCCGACGCAAGTGGCGCACGCATCGGCTTCGGCAACCGCCGATACGCCGTGCAAACCTACGAATCGCCTGCCTACCCCGATGAGTTCGACGACTACTTGGAGTTCCTGCGCCCGCGCCTGTGGGAAGCCCGACGCCTGCTAACGCCCGACGGCTCGCTGTTTGTGCATCTGGACTATCGCGAGGTGCATTATGTGAAGGTGATGCTGGACGGGATTTTCGGGCGCGAGTGTTTTATGAACGAAATTATCTGGGCATACGACTACGGCGGGCGCAGCAAGCGTCGCTGGCCTGCCAAGCACGACAACATCCTCTGGTATGTGAACGACCCGAAGAACTATGTGTTCCACTACGAGG
This sequence comes from uncultured Fimbriimonadales bacterium, assembly GCA_937925775.1. GTDB lineage: Bacteria > Armatimonadota > Fimbriimonadia > Fimbriimonadales > GBS-DC > GBS-DC. The sequence continues at coordinate 1,844 of CALAMM010000021.1, read as the reverse complement.
CGATTGACCGCATCCCGTATATGGCGCCGTCGCTGGTAGGGGCGGAGAAGGCGCAGCGCGGCAAGACGCCGACCGATGTCTGGTGGCTCACCATTGTGCCCACCAACAGCAAGGAGAAGACGGGCTATCCCACGCAGAAGCCGCTCAAGCTGCTGGAGCGGATTGTGCGCGTGCATAGCGACCCCGGCGACTGGGTGTTGGACTTTTTCGCGGGCAGCGGCACGATGGGCGAGGCGGCGGCGCGCTTGGGCAGGCGGTTCGTGCTGATTGATAACAACCCCGAAGCGGTTGCGATTATGGCGCGTCGGCTACCGTGCGCAAAGGTGGTTTGACCTGAGGGTATGCCCCCACCCTCCACAGCTCAGGTACAATTCGCGGGAGGTTCAATGAACGCTTTTCAGGTTGTGCTGCTGTTGTACGCGATAATCATAGCGGCAGGTGGCCTTATGGGCTATGTGCAAGCGCAGAGTACCGTCTCGCTGGTGAACGGACTGGTCGCGGCGGCGTTGCTGCTGCTCGGCTGGGGGCTAAGCTTTCGCAACCCTGTGGCAGGTTTTGGCTTGGGCGCGGTGGTCGCGCTTGCGCTGGGTGTCTTCTTCGCCTACCGATTCTTCACCACTGGCAAGTGGATGCCCGGCGGCGTCACCATGATACTCAGCGCCATCGCTTTCATAACGATGCTCGCTGCGCTGCTGCGAAAGAGTTAGGCGCGGCTGGAAAGGTCGCTTGCCACAACAGGCTGTTCGACGGGGAACTTAAGGTGTCGCCATGACTCGCCTCCGATTCTACTGGAACCTGTATAAAGCGTTCCTGCGCACGAGCCTGGTGCGTGAGATGGAGTTCCGCGCCAACTTCTGGGCGAAGATGCTTTATAACGCGCTCTGGCTCGGCTTTTTTCTGGCAACGCTGAAGATTATCTATCGTCATACGGACTCCATCGCAGGGTGGAGCGAGGCGGAAGCGTTGGTGCTGGCAGCGACGCTCTACTTCATCGATGCGCTGATTAGCACGCTGTTCTACTTCGGCTTGTCGGAGCTGCCGACGATGGTGCGCCAAGGCACGCTCGATTTCGTGCTGTTCAAGCCTGTCGATTCGCAGTTTTGGCTCTCGCTACGGCGGATTAATCTGGACCAGCTCGGCTCGCTGGTCGTAGCGATTTTGTTGGGTATCTACGCGCTCTTCCGACTGGACTACCTGCCGCCGTTGCCGAACCTCGCGCTTTACTTGGGGATGGTGTTCACAGGGGTGCTGATTTTCTATTCGTTTCATTTTATGATGATGACGCTGAGCATCTGGTTGGTGCGCGTGGAGAACTTGTGGGTGCTGTCGGAGGTGTTTGCGCAGATTGGGCGGTTCCCGACGGATGTGTTCGATCGGGTGCTGCGGCGCGTGTTTACCTATGTGTTGCCGATTGCGTTTCTGGCGACGATTCCGACGAAAGCGTTGCTGGGCAAGGCGTCGGCGGGGTTCCTGGTGTTCGCAGTGGCGTGGGCGCTGGCATTCTTTGTCGCAGGACGGCTGTTCTGGAAGTTCGCACTGCGAAGCTACACCAGTGCGAGTTCCTAACCCCCTCAGGTATACTTCCCCCTACTTTTTCGGAAGGAGGTTGCGTTCTCTATGCAAACACAGTATCGTTTGGGCACGCTCTGCGTGCATGGCGGTCAGGAGGCAGACCCCGCCACAGGTGCGCGCGCCGTGCCGATTTATCAGACCACATCCTACCTGTTCGATAGCGTAGACCACGCGGCGAGCTTATTTGACCTCAAGACGCCCGGCTACATCTACACGCGGATTATGAACCCCACTCAGGGCGTGTTCGAGCAGCGTGTGGCGATGCTGGAAGG
>CALAMM010000020.1 GCA_937925775.1 uncultured Fimbriimonadales bacterium | reverse complement strand
ACATCGTAGATGTCGCGCACGACGGTGTTCCAGATGAACTCGATTTTGGGGTTGCGGAAGGCGCGCTCCTGCATGATTTTGGAGGCGCGGAGTTCGTCGCGCCGATGCACCACATAGACCTTCTCGCAGTGGTTGGTGAGATAGGTTGCTTCTTCCATCGCGGTGTCGCCGCCGCCGACCACGATAACCTTTTTGCCCCTAAAGAAGAAGCCGTCGCAGGTAGCGCATGCCGACACGCCGCGCCCTTGGAGTTTCGCCTCATTTTCCAAGCCGAGCCATTTGGCGGACGCGCCCGTGGCCACAATCACTGCGTGCGCACGATACTCTTTGCCCGCGTCGCTCCACAGGCGGAACGGACGCTCGCTAAAGTCCACCTTCACAATCGTCTCGTAGAGGATGCGCGTGCCGAACCGCTCCGCCTGCTTGCGGAACAGCTCCATCAGTTCTGGTCCTTGAATCCCGTCGGGGAAGCCGGGATAGTTTTCCACATCGGTGGTTATCATCAGTTGTCCACCGGGTTGAATACCTGCGAACATCAGCGGTTGCAGGCTGGCGCGCGCAGCGTAAATCGCCGCCGTGTAGCCCGCAGGCCCCGAGCCGATAATAGCCAGTTTCTCGACGCCTTCCATATCGGCTCAAAGTGTACCCTATCTCGCAGGAGCGGAGTTCAGCCCTGAGCAGGTACAATTTAGGTGCGATTCGAGCCATAATTTTAGAAACGGAGACGCTCATGAAAATTGCAGTTGCGGGAACAGGTTATGTGGGTTTAGTGACAGGCGTCGTGTTTGCGGATTTGGGCAACGAGGTCACCTGCGTCGACATCGATCCTGCGAAGGTAGATGCGATTAACAAGGGCAAGTCGCCCATTTATGAGCCTGGGGTCGACGAACTGTTGCAGCGCAATTTGGAGGAGGGGCGTCTGAGCGCGACAACCGATTTGGCGCAGGCGACGCGCGAGGCAGAGGTAATCTTTATCTGCGTCGGCACACCCCCTACCGAGACAGGCGAGCCTGACCTGAGGTATGTGGACGCTGCCGCAGCAACGATTGGGCAAGCCCTCAACGGCTACAAGATTATTGTGAACAAATCCACTGTGCCTGTGGGCACAGGCGACCGCGTGCGGCGGATTATCGAGCAGCACCGCACAGCGCCGCACGAGTTCGATGTGGTGTCCAACCCCGAATTTTTGCGCGAAGGCTCAGCCGTGCATGATACGCTCAACCCTGACCGAATCGTGATAGGTGCTGACAATCCGCGCGCGGCGATGAAGATTGTAGAGCTCTACGCGCCCCTCGAACGCCCGATGCTCATCACGAACCTGGCCACCGCCGAGATAATCAAGTACGCCTCGAATACCTTCCTCGCGCTTAAAATCTCGTTCATCAACGCGATTGCCGACCTATGCGAGCGCACGGGCGCGGATGTGGTGCAGGTCGCCAAAGCGATGGGCTATGACCAGCGAATTGGGCATGCGTTTCTGCAGGCGGGGCTGGGCTTCGGCGGGTCGTGTTTCCCCAAAGATGTGCAGGCGTTTGCTCACACGGTACAACGCTATCACCTCGATCCCACGCTCTACCAACAGATTCTGGCGATTAACGACGCGCGTCCTGGGCAGTTTGTGAGTCGCATGCGCGAGCGGTTGGGCGGGCTGCAGGGACGCACGGTGGGCTTGCTGGGGCTGGCGTTCAAGCCGAACACGGACGACATTCGCGAGGCACGCTCGCTGGAGGTGATCCGCCTGCTCCTGCAGGAAGGCGCGACGGTGAAAGCCTATGACCCTGTCGCGATGCCGCGCGTGCAAGCAATCTACCCTGAGGTCATCTACTGCCGAAACGCCTACGAGGTCGCCGAAAACGCCGACGCGCTCGCACTCATCACCGAATGGAACGAGTTCCGTCAGCTGAACTTCGAGCGTATTCGCGACGCGATGCGCCAGCCGAACCTGTTCGACGGGCGCAATCTGTACGACCCGCAGCGTATGCGCAAGCTCGGCTTCTTCTACTATGGCGTTGGGCGCGGCTCCGAGAACGGCGAGTTCAACACCGTGCTATAACCGCTGAGGTATCCTCATGAAACGATGTTCGAGAGCCTGACCGATAAGCTGCAGGGCATTTTTGAGCGCATTCGGGGCAGGGGGCGATTAGACGAGAAGACCGTCGATGAGGTGTTGCGCGAGATTCGGCTCGCCCTGCTGGAAGCGGATGTGAACTTCCGCGTGGTGAAGGAGTTCATCGCGCGGATTCGCGAGAAAGCCGTTGGGGAAGAGGTGCTGAAGAGCCTCACGCCCGACCAGCAGGTGATCCGTATCGTGCGTGACGAGCTGATTGCGCTGCTGGGGGGCGAGGCGGAGCCAATCCGCTGGGCGGCGCGTCCGCCGACGGTGTTCATGCTCTGCGGTTTGCAGGGTTCAGGCAAGACCACCACCTGCGCCAAGCTCGCCCGCTGGATCAAGTCGCAGGGGCGCAACCCGATGATGGCAGCGTGCGACCTGCAACGCCCTGCAGCGATCAAGCAGCTGGAGGTGTTGGGGCAGCAGGTGGGCGTCCCCGTGTTCACCCCCGCCCAAGCTGGCACGAACGACCCCGTCAGCACCGCGCAGAAAGCCTTAGAGTACGCCCGCGCCAACGGCTATGATGTGTTGATTGTGGACACCGCAGGACGCCTGCAAATAGACGAACCGCTGATGGACGAACTGCAGCGGATGCACGCTGTGCTCCAGCCCAGCGAGACCCTGCTGGTCGTGGATGCCACCACAGGGCAGGAGGCAGTGAATGTGGCGCAGGCGTTCCACCAACGACTGGAACTCACCGGCGTGATTATGAGCAAGATGGACGGCGACGCGCGTGGAGGCGCTGCCCTCTCCGTAAAAGCCGTCGTGGGCAAACCCGTGCGATTCGTCGGCATGGGCGAACGCACCGACGCCCTCGAACCGTTCTACCCCGACCGTATCGCCAGCCGAATCTTGGGCATGGGCGATGTGCTCTCGCTCATCGAGCGCGTGGAACAAACCATGCACGAGGAGGAAGCGAAGCGCCTCGAAAAGAAAATGCGCGAGGCCAACTTCGACTTCGAAGATATGCTCGCACAAATGCAACAGATTCGTAAAATGGGGCCGTTCGAGCAACTCCTTAAGATGTTGCCCGGCTTCAGCCAGATTAAAAATCAATTGGGCGATATGCCGATTGATGACCGTGCGCTCAAACGCGCCGAAGCGATTATCCTCTCGATGACCCCCCAAGAGCGTCGCCACCCTGAAATCATCAACTATAGTCGCAAGTTGCGCATTGCGAGGGGCAGTGGCACGAAGCTGGAGGAGGTCTCCGCCTTGGTGAACCAGCTCTTCGAGATGCGCAAACTGATGAAGCAGATGACGAAACTGCAGCAACGGATGCAGAAGCGCAAGTGGTCGCCGTTCGGTCGGCGGCGTTAGGCGTGCCGAGTGGCGCTGCCTCACTCTGCTGCAGGGTACGACCCCAAGAGCACCACCTCGCGTGCGAACCGATCCAGCTCCTCCAACGCCTTTTTGATGACTTCGTCCTGCCGATGCCCCTGAATATCGATGTAGAATAGGTACTCGAACATTCCGCGTGGGTTGGGGCGCGATTCGATCATGGTGAGGTTCACGCTGTACTTGTGGAACGCGCCCAGCGCGTGATACAGTTCGCCTGGGCGATTGCGTAGGGTGAACACCAGCGAGGTCTTATCGTTGCCGGTGGGGGCAGGTTCGTTGTAGCCAATCACCAAGAATCGCGTGCGGTTGTGCGGGTTGTCCTCGATCTGTTCACAGAGGATGGGCACGCCGTAGAGTTCGGCGGCGAGCGCGTTGCCGATGGCGGCGCCGTTGGGGTCTTCCGCTGCGAACTTGACGGCGCGGGCGGTGGGCACGGTCTCGATAATCTCCGCCGCGGGCAGATGAAGCCGTAGCCAGCGCCGACACTGCTGCAACGGCTGCGGCCCCGCGTACACACGCACAATCTGGTTCGTGTTCTTGCATCGGGAAAGCAGGTGGTGCGCAATCGGCACATACACCTCAGCGCAGATTCGGGCGTTGGTCAGCGGGAACATATCCAGCGTTTCGGGCACAACGCCCGCCAGCGAATTCTCGATAGGCACGACCCCGTAGTCGGCGTTCGCCTGCTCTACCGCTGCAAACACATCGGCGATGCTTTCAACAGGCACATAGTGCGCCGCGCGCCCGAAGCACTTCAGCGCCGCCGCGTGGGTGAAAGTGCCCTCCGGCCCCCAATAGGCAACCGTCGGGGCTTTCTCCAACGCACGCGAAATCGAGATAATCTCCCGAAAGATACCGATAATTTGTTCCTGCGTGAGCGGTCCCCGATTCAGCTGCTGCAGACGGCGATAGATCATTTGCTCCCGTTCGGGCGTGAAGAACGGCTTGTCATTGCGCGACTTTATCTCGCCAATCTGCTTGGCTAACTCCGCCCGCTCGTTGAGCAGTTGCAACAGCTGCTCGTCAATCTGGTCGATTCGTCGCCGAAGTTCGGATAGTTTGCGCATGCCAGCTCCCCTAAGTGTGCGGGGCATCGTCGCGCGCCGCGAAATCATGCGAGGTGGCTTCGGCGCTGAAGCAGCGCGTTAAGTGTACCTGAGGGCAGGACTCAAGATCCCGCGGCGCCTTGCCGATAATTCTCTTAGGTTCACGGCCGGAACCAAACCGATTGAAGGAGGATCAAGCATGAGTCAGGTGTTCTTTGCTACGGGCGGTACGGAGCTGACGCGCTCCTTTGACGCCACGACGCCCCGAAACTGGTATGTTTGCACGAACCCCGACACGACGCGCACGGTGAACGAGTTCCAGAACGGCACATGGAGCGCGGTGTTCGTGTTTTGGGGTTCACCGACCGGACAGACGGATAACTTCAACGCGCAGACCTTCGTGAACCAGATTCGCAGTACGAACCCGCAGACCCCGTTCTTCCTGATTGTGCCCAGTCAGTATGCTTCCCAGGCGACCCAGTGGCAACGCGAGACCGGTGCGTCCGGGTACATCATCTGGAGCAATACGACCCCGTCGGAGTTCATCAACCAGGTGCGAACCGTGCTGAACCAGTACAATATCGAGGCGGCGTAGTGAGTGCTTGTGCCCCCTTCGCCTCCATGCGGGGGCGAGGGGGCGGGTATCCCTTACCATTCCCAGCCTTTGCGGTACGGCATGCGCACGAACTCGTCCGCCTTGCGGGTATTGGTCACACGCCCCTCCTTGCCGTCGTAGTAGAGTTTTTCGCCTGCGCGGAACGCCGCATTCCCCAGCAACACAGCCTCGGTCAGTGTCGCCGCGTATTCGAAGTTGCTGTAGGTTGGACTGCCCGTTTTGCACGCTTGGAGCCACTCTTCGTAGTGCCCTGGCGAGGTTGGGAGGTGGCGTTGTTTGAGTTGGAAGCCCTCGAACCGCTCTTTAGGGTGTAGGCGATACTCGCGTGCGTGAATGAAGTAGAACGCGCCTTTCTCGCCGACGCAGATGACGCCGTTCGGGGCAAGGCTTCGCTCGCCCACGAGCGCGGGGTCAGGCTTGAGACCGCCGTCGTACCAGTAGAGTTTCACAGGGGGCTGCGTGCCGCGTGCGGGGAACTCGTAGATCGCCTTGCTTGCTTTCGGGCCGCTTTCAGGCATGCGGGGTGCCCCCTCCATCTCCACGCTGGTCGGCAAGCCCAACTCCAGCGCCCAGTAGGCGGTGTCGATGATGTGGCATCCCATATCGCCCAGTGCGCCCGTGCCGAAGTCCCACCAGCCGCGCCATGCAAACGGGTGATAGCCATCGTGGTAGGGACGCTCTGGCGCAGGGCCCAGCCAGAAATCCCAAAACAGATATGGGGGAACGGGTTTGGAGCCTTCAGGGCGCGGGATGCCTTGAGGCCAGATAGGGCGATCACTCCACGCATGCACCTCGCGTATTGCCCCGATGACCCCTGAGCGAAGCACCTCGACAGCGATGCGCAGCGGCTCGCTGGAATGCGCCTGGTTGCCCATCTGAGTGGCGACCTTCGCCTTCCGCGCCGCCTCGCGCACCTGACGCGCCTCCCACACGGTGTGTACCAGCGGCTTCTCACAGTAGACATGCTTGCCCAGCTGGAGCGCGATCATCGTCGGCAGCGCATGAGTGTGGTCTGGCGTGCTAATGACCACCGCGTCGATGTCTTTCTGTCGGTCGAACATTCGCCGATAGTCGACCCACAGCCGCGCGTTGGGGAACACTTTTGCGGCGTTCGCGAGGTTGTTCAAATCCACATCGCAGAGCGCGACGATGTTCTCGCCTGCGACGCCGCGTAGGTTGTCCCAGCCGCGTCCGCCGACGCCGATTACCGCGATGTTGAGTTTCTCGTTCGGCGATTGCCCCTTTGCCCAGCTCTTCAGAAGGAGTAAGCCTGCGCCTGCGGTCAGGCTCTGCTTCAAAAACTCCCGCCGCGTCGTCTTCTGTACCATAGCTCGAGGAGGTTTCTGCAGAGCTACGGAGATTCCTGCTTCTCGTTAGCTCGGTATAATCCATGCGAAGTTTCGGGAGGTACGCCGATGAAGGGTTCCGACCGAGGTACACTGGCGGATGCGCTGGGGGCGCTGGTCTTCGGGGGAGCGGTGGCGCTGTTGGCGGGGTGTGGGGGTGGTGGTGCACCAACCCCTGTACAAGCCGACCTTGCGCTCAGCACGACGGACGACGCCTTCAATGCCAATCGCCTGCGGAGGCTCTATCAGAAGCTCAGTTCGATGGCGGAGCCGATGCGCAATCGCTCCGTGCGCGAATCGCCGCCGCTTCGAGTGCAAATTCCGACCGCGCAGGGCGATGAGGTGATGCTCTTCTCGCTGGTGCGCAACCGTGCAGGCGAGTACCCGCACCTGCGGATTGCGCGTCCAAGAACGGGCGAGCATGCGAACTTTGTGTTCGGCGGTAGCATTACGCAAGGCATGACGCTCCGTTTGACCGATGACGAAGGGCGAACGCTCCAGCGTGATGGGAACGACCTGGAGTTCCCACTGTTTGACACCCGAAACCGCTCGCGTGCGCCCCAAGACTGGATTGCGACAGGGATACGCATCGCGGCGCTGGCGTTTCTGGTGTGGATTGGCGCTGTGGTCGTGCGCGGTGTGGCGGCGGCGGTCGGGTTTGTGGCGTTCAACCTCATCGTGCTGGGACTGCTTGCAGCGGGGCTGGGCATCACCATCCCGATTATCCGCTGGTTTTTGGAGACCAGTGGAATTGACTGGGAAACCGTGCGGCGCTTCGTGGAGCAGACAGCGGAGGCGATTATTGCGCTGTTGCGTGAGGTGGCGAACAGGCTCTCGTAAATCACCTGCGAGTTGCTCGTCGGCAGGGATGCCCTGTGGCTTGGACATTCTTGTCCAAGCACGCTTTGTTGGGGGGGAGCTTTGCGCCGCCGAAACGGGTGCGACGACATTCCTGTCGTCGCAGGTTTTCTTGGCGGGACGCTTTGCGACGCCAAAGCGGGTGCGACGACATTCCTGTCGTCGCAGAACCAGTGAGCAGGACGCTCCCAGTGGCTGGGACATTCCTGTCCAAGCGTTGCTCATCAGCGGGGAAGCTTTGCGACGCCAAGAAAGGCGTCGCACCCGTAGCGCGTGGCTTGGACATTCCTGTCCAAGCTTTTTTTCGTCGGCGGGGACGCCGACGCTACGCTGGGGG
>CALAMM010000019.1 GCA_937925775.1 uncultured Fimbriimonadales bacterium | reverse complement strand
CAGCACGATGCCGCCGATTAGCTGCACATCGAAGTGGCGCATGTTCAGCGTGCGCCGCGCCGCCTCGCGACACGCCGCGAACGCCTCAGGCAGAAGATCGTCCAGCGTTTCGCCGTCCTGTAGTCGCTTCTTGAATTCGTCGGTTTTCGCTCTCAGTTGTTCGTTGGATAACGCCTGAAAATCGGGTTCGAGCGCGTTGATTTTCTGAACAACGCTCATCAGTCGCTTCACATCGCGCTCGCTGGTGTCCATCAGCTTCTTGAGCCACTCTCTAACAATCATCATGTCCTCCGTGTTGAGGCAAGGTACATGATACCTGATTGTCGGGGAATCCAACACAGCGTTAGCGCGCCGATAAAAGACGCTATGAGTATGTATATGGGGGCTACCATCGCATTGGGGTATAATCTGTAGTATGGCGAGCTATCGGCGTACCCCTGACCAACTGCTAAGCCACGCCAGCCTCTACTGGCCCCGTGAGTTGCTTCAGGGGCGGCGAGCCGATACTTCTCAACTCGTATCGCTGTTGCTGGAAACACAGGAGACCTTTCTCTCCATTCTGTCCATCGCGAACAGGGAATACGATAGCTGGGTGCGTGTCTTGGGGGAGACCTCTCTGCCAGCGAACCTCTTTTTGAAGCACCTGATGATACTCGCCGATGTTGGCGGCGAGATTCTCAAGCGACTGACGCCGCTTGATCAAGCATCGATCTCTTTCAACTGGAGAGGATGTGCTTGTTCTTACTTGATCAAATCCATTCACAAACGACAGGTAAGCAACTCCTCTCTACGGATTTCCACCCGCTATGCGCTGAAACCAGCTCCGCTTACTCCCGAAATTGAGGATGTTGTTATGCTGTTGTTCTACGCGGGTCTTGCCAGCGACTTCACACTCCCTGAAGGCATTCAAGACCGCTGCACAGTAGGATTGCTGCTGGGGAACCGAGCCGAGCTTGAGCGATTCGTTATGCAGCGATATATCCTTGTTAGCCCTATCCTGAAAGGGGCTTCCGCAAATGAGTTGGGTCATGAAGCGCAATGGTATGTACGCGAGTTCCTTAAGAAAAGGTTAGGCGAGGGATGGGATCTATCACAGCAACGGATTCCCGACATTTCCCAGACCTCCGATGGGCGTGAAATCACTTTCGACATTGTGGCGATTTCTCCCCACCAGCGATACTTCGCTATCGAGGTCTCATTTCAAGTGACGACTAACAGTGTCATTGAGCGCAAAGCTGGTCAAGCGCAAAGTCGATATGAGAAGCTCTATGAGAGGGGGCATAAAATTGCCTATATCATAGACGGCGCAGGGAATTTCGAGCGCAAACAGGCGCTCAAAACAATCTGCGAGTACAGCGACTGCGCAGTTGCCTTTTCGCCCAGCGAGCTGGAACGACTCGTTGAATTCCTGCAGGAACACGGAGGTTGATGATGGCGCACTGGAGTGAGAATGCGTTTCCTCTCTCTGTTGAGTTACAATCGATAGACGCAGTAGGACAGCTGTGTTCCGTATCATACAAAGAACCTGCGGTATTCCTGCTCTGGCTTCCAAATGAACTGCCTCTCTACGATTACGATGCGATTCGAGAGTTCAGCGCCGCCCTGCATTCTGAGTCGATCGTATGTGTCCTTACGACGCCGGCTCAGGCTGTGCGATTGTTGCCCTATCTTGAGACAACACTTAAGTTCCAGCTCTGGGTTGCTGTGAAGACTCCAGTAGTTTGTCCCTCTTCGCCAACACGATTACCGAGCCAGCACGCTGCGCTGCTTGTGTTGTCGCGCTATCGGGGATCACTAAAACACACGAAAACACGGATTGGCTACACTTATTGTCCCGCCTGCGGTCGCACCACGAAGGATTACGGCGGCAAAAAGCATGTTTACCACGAGTACGGGACGCTTATGTCGGATGTCTGGCGTGACATAGAAATTGACTTTTACTCTCGTTCAGGTATTCAACCAGTGGTTGACAGGCTGCGCGACCTGTTCGGTTTGTCTCCCTATCGCCGCCTGTATCTAATCGAAACATCGGATTTTCCCTTCGTCGTTTCCGAGGCTTCCGCGATACACGAGACTCTTTTTGCCGACTATTTGCCTGCAGAGGTCGATCTCACCTCGCAGCTTGTGCAAGGCGACTGTATTGATTCGTTGCGCAGCCTTCCTGATAATTCGATTGACTTCTGCTTTGCCGATCCGCCCTACAATCTGCGTAAAAAGTACGATCATTGGAATGACGATGTGGATTCACGCGAGTACTTTGAGTGGTGTGATCAGTGGCTTGCCGAATTAGCCCGCGTGTTGAAGCCAGGGCGCACGCTGGCAGTGCTGAATATCCCTCTGTGGGCGGTACGACACTTTCAATTCCTGCAGAACAGACTTCAGTTTCAGAACTGGATTGTCTGGGATGCGCTAAGTTTTCCCGTCAGGATGATTATGCCTGCACACTACGCCATTTTGTGTTTTTCAAAGGGGGAACCACGTACATTACCCGCTTACTTGAACATTCAGGAGAGCCAATTTCTCGAACCTCTGGCTGAGAATTTTTGTCTGCGTCCGCAGTGTCAGTTGCGTCGTCGGCTGAAGGGAATCCACGACCGAGGCGCTTTGACCGACCTATGGTACGATATCCATCGCCTGAAGCATAACTCGCGCCGTGTAGATCATCCCTGCCAATTGCCGCCCGCTTTGATGCATCGGCTCATAGCAGTCTTCACCTACCCAGGCGAGGTTGTGCTGGATTGCTTCAACGGCGTGGGCACGACAACGCTCGCTGCACAACAGCTGGGACGACAGTTTATCGGGATTGAAATTTCTGAGAAGTATCACGCTATCGCGCTGCAGCGACATCAGATTCTTTCGGCTGGAGGAAATCCGTTTGCGAATCGAGCCGAGGTGCCCGAAGCCAAAAACAGTCCTGTTCCGCGACTGCGAAAGCAGAAGTATCTTGTGAGCAAGAAAACGCTTCAACTAGAAGTAAAACGAATTGCTCAGTTGTTAGGACGCTTGCCCACTCGCGAAGATGTCGCTCAGATGGGACGGTTTCCTATTGAGCTATATGACCAGTATTTTATAAGCTGGGGCGAGGTCTGCGCTGCCGCACGTACGACAGGGATGTCCGAACTCCCCCCCACGATGCAGCAAAACCAGCAGATTAGTCTCTTCTCTGAATAAGCCTATCGACCATTAGCTAAATGGGTTTTGGGGTACAATCAGCTTCGGGGACAAGCGATGCGCACTTTACGGGGCATGGGCTTAATCTTCATAGTGGGTGCAGCGTTGCTAACAGGCGCGGCGCAGCCCGCCAACCTGCAAGCCGATTCGCGCCTCGATCAGAAGCTGACCCTGCGCGAGGCGGGGACGCCCCTGAACCGATTATTCCAGCAAATCGAGACGCAAACAGGCGTCGCCCTGCGCGCCGACAAGGAACTCGCCCCGCGACGCGCGATTCTCTACGCGCCTGAACGCAGCCTGCGCGAGGTGATGACCCATCTCGCGACGGCGTTCGGGGCGGAGTGGCAAGCCGACGAGAGTAGACCGCCCCGCTACACTCTCCGCCCGCTGCCCTTACAGCGCCCCACTAACCAGCGCGCTCAGAACCTGCGTGAACGACTACGGTCACTTTACCAACCTGACGACCTCGCCCTGCCCGATGAAATAGACGAGGCAGAGCGCGTTCGCTTCCTGACCATCGAATCACAACGCCGCGCTCCCCTGCGATTTCTCGAACGCCTCACCGAGACAGAGCTAAACGCCCTGCGCGCGGGCAAAACGCTGGAGTTCAGCAGCCGCGCCGACCCGCGCTTTGACCCCCAGTGGTTGACGCAGTGGAAGCCGCGCCTCGAAGACGAGATTGGCTACCTCGCAGAAGTACTCTCCACGCCGAAAGGCGATATGGAACTGTCGGAATACTATGGCAGTGTGTTGGGCGAAGCATTTGATGCCAGTGATGAGATTCGCCTGCGCCTCTCGTTTGACCCTGCGACGGACACGCTCGAGTGCGCACTGGGGCTGTTCTACAACGGCGCGCTGGTCTACGGGCAGACCTATACCCCCGACGGGCATGAGCCGATTCCAGAAGGCTACGAAGACGAAGACGGCAACGCGCGCGTGCCCCCGAAGCACCCATGGGCGCAGGTGGTCTTCCCCGACGACCTGCAGGAGTCAGTGGACGAGGCGGGTAACCCCATCCGTCGCCCGTTGCGGGCAGGCGAGTCGCTGGCGCGCCCGCCCGATGCGCCGCCGTTGGACGGCGACTGGTTCAGCACTGGAGCCCTGTGGATTCTGCAAGCGGCGGAGGCGGCGGGCAAGCCGTTCGCAGCGGAGTTTTACTGGAGACCTGATTTCATCCTGTCGTCCTATCTCGCCAGTTCGTGCGTACCCTTGCGGTCGCGGGCTACGAGTGGCTCTCGGAGAACGAATGGGTGATTATGCGCCATAGAGACCGCGCGGCGGCGCGTCAGCGCGATGTTCCGCCAGATGCGCTCGCGCGTTGGTTCTTCAAGCCGCATCGGCGCGGCGTCCTAACCGTTCACGACCTTGCAGAGATGGGCGACCACGCGCCGACGGGATTGGGCTATCCGCTTTTCGTGTATCTGGCGCAATACGGAATGACGCACGGGCTGGTCTATAGCGGCGAACTGCCCACCCCTTACATCCTGCAGAATCAACTGCTGGGGCTGCCCAAGCTTCATCACGGCTTGCTTTACACATTGGCGTCGCTGAAACCGCTCTTTGAGCGTCCCGAAGCGTTTGACGCATGGGGCGCGTTGAGCGCGTCGCAGCGTCGAGCGTTGGCGAACGGACAGACAATTCCGCTTGCCGCTCTCTCGCCTAAGGCGCGACGGGCGGTTTACGCCCTCTGGGGTCTCGGCGACCCTGCGCGCACGCCTGCGTTCTGGAGCGACGCCGCCCCTCAGGGCAGCCTGAGCCTCCAGAGCTGCGAAGAACCCACCCACCTGTTTCGGCTGCCCTCCACCAAAGCGCATGACGCCAAAGACATCGAGACCGCTTTACGAATATGGGATGAACTGTATAAGGCAGTCGGCTATGAGCATGAGAAAATCGTCGAGCAGGGACTACTCCGAGAGGTCTGCTGCGTACGCTCGTGGCATCTGCGCGTCGTATTCGGCGATCAACAGCGCATGTATCGACTGTTCGACGATTACTCGCTTCTTGTTCAGCGCGGGGAGCTGCCCCCGACGCCGAAATAGGCGTTAACCCAAGTTGCTCCCTACGATGAGATTCCTCGCCTTCGGCTCGGAATGACGGGGTTATTTCGCGAAAAACGGCTTTGTCATTCCGAGCAGAGCGAGGAATCTCGCCCGCTCAAAAGCATTGGGGAGCAACCTGGATTTAAATACGGTACGACGGCGTCCCCGCCGTCGTACCTACGAATCTGTGCTTGGACAAGCCAAGCGACTAACCGCTGAGATAGATATCGGGCCCCAGCGGCGGGCACTCGAAGTTGTCCGCACCGCGCTTGCGCAGATGCACGCCGTACC
>CALAMM010000018.1 GCA_937925775.1 uncultured Fimbriimonadales bacterium | reverse complement strand
TAGTTGAGCGCGTGGAAGCCTGCCAGCGTGATGAACTGGAACTTGTAGCCCATCGCGCCCAGCTCGCGCTGGAACTTGGCAATCGTGTCGGCATCGAGCAGCTTCTTCCAGTTGAACGACGGGGAGCAGTTATACGCCAACAATTTGCCAGGGAACTGCTTGTGGATGGCTTCCGCGAACTGGCGCGCCTCGTTCAGGTCGGGCGTAGAGGTCTCGAACCACAGAAGGTCGGCGTAGGGGGCATAAGCAAGCCCGCGTGCAATCGCCGCTTCGAGACCGTTGCGCACCACATAGAACCCCTCGTAAGTGCGCTCGCCCGTTAGGAACGGCTGGTCGTACGGGTCGATATCGCTGGTGAGCAGGGTGGCGTTCAGCGCGTCGGTGCGCGCAATAAGTACGGTCGGGACGCCCATCACATCGGCGGCGAGCCGCGCGGCGACCAGCTTCTGAATGAACTCGCGCGTGGGAACCAACACCTTGCCGCCGAGATGCCCGCACTTTTTGGCGGAGGCGAGCTGGTCTTCATAATGGACTCCCGCCGCGCCCGCCTCGATGAGGGCTTTCGTGAGTTCGAAAGTATGGAGCACGCCGCCGAAACCTGCCTCGCCATCCGCCACGATGGGCGCGTACCAGTAGATGTCGCTCTTGCCCTGCGCATGCTGCTTCTCGTCCTCGCGGCGGAAGGCGTTATTGATGCGCCGCACGGCGGTCGGCACACTGTTCACAGGGTAAAGGCTCAGGTCGGGATAGGTTTGGTACGCCAAGTTCGCATCGGCAGCGACCTGCCAGCCGCTGAGGTAGATGGCTTTCAACCCCGCCTGCACCATCTGCACAGCTTGCGTGCCCGTAAGTGCGCCTAACGCCGCCACATACGGCTCCGTGTGCATCAGCTCCCAGAGCCGCTGCGCACCCAGCTTCGCCAGCGTATACTCGATCTGGACGGAACCTCGCAACCGGACAACCTCGGCTGCAGAGTATGGGCGCAGAATCCCTTTCCAGCGCGGATTCTCCTTCCAATCGCGCTCTAACTGCTGAATTGCTTCTTGCATACTGACCTCCTCATCGTTGATGTTTTGCACAAGCATCTTCGCCTGTGCAAAGCTTATCTTAGCGCAGCCCCTCCTGTTCGCGCATACACTGCTCATCGGCGAGGACGCCTTGTGGCTTGGACATTCGTGTCCAAGCGTCATTCGTCGGCGAGGACGCCGACGCTACGCTCTGCGTGGCTCGGACATTCCTGTCCAAGCGTCGTTCGTCAGCGAGACGCCTTGTGGCTTGGACATTCGTGTCCAAGCGTCGTTCGTCGGCGAGACGCCTTGTGGCTTGGACATTCGTGTCCAAGCGTAGTTCGTCGGCGAGACGCCTTGTGGCTTGGACATTCTTGTCCAAGCATAGCTCGTCGGCGGGACGCCTCGTGGCTTGGACATTCTTGTCCAAGCATAGCTCGTCGGCGAGACGCCGACGCTACGCTTTGCGTGGCTTGGACATTCTTGTCCAAGCATAGCTCGTCAGCGAGACGCCTTGTGGCTTGGACATTCCTGTCCAAGCGTCGTTCGTCAGCGAGACGCCTCGTGGCTTGGACATTCTTGTCCAAGCAAAGCTCGTCGACAAGAACGCCGACGCTACGATGCCACAAAGGGCGGCGCACCCTGCTTCGCTCCAGCTCAGTTGCTGGTTAGTCGATATATTCGTAGGCAATTAGCGTGATGAAGTCGACAAACTCTTCCGTTAGCACGGCGCGTCGGAGTATCGTGGCGGCGTCGTCGAGGCGGTGGGGCGCACTGCCGTAGCTCGCGCGGATGCTCGCCAACTCCTCCTCCAGCATCTGTTGGAACAGTTCAGGCGTGATCGGGCGTCCGTCGCTGAGCGTCGCCTTGCGCCGAATCCACTGCCATAGCTGTGAGCGGGAGATTTCGACCGTCGCGGCGTCTTCCATCAGATGGTTAATCGCCGCCGCGCCCACGCCCCGCAGCCACGAGTCCAGATAACGCAGGCTGACATTGATGTTCGTGCGCATGCCCGCCTCTGTAATGTCGCCGCGCGGGAAGTTCAGCAGCTCCTGCGCCGTGATTGGGCGTTGGGGCCGCTTGTCAATCTGGTTGGGCGTGGGCATGTGCTTGTTGAACACCTCCAGCACGACGGGGACTAAGCCGGGGTGGGCGACCCATGTGCCGTCGTAGCCCTCGCTCACCTCGCGCTCCTTGTCAGCGACGACTTGCGCAATCGCGCGGGCATTGGCCTCAGGATCGTCGCGGCGCGGAATGTACGCCGACATGCCCCCAATCGCGTGGATGCCGCGCTTGTGGCAGCTTTGCACCACCAGTTCCGAGTACGCCTTCATAAACGGCACGGTCATCGTCAGCGTGGCGCGGTCGGGCAACACGAGGTCCTCGCGATTACGGAACTTGCGTATCACGCTGAACAGATAGTCCCATCGCCCGCTGTTCAGCCCCGCCGCATGCTCGCGCAACTCGTACAGAATCTCCTCGCACTCGAACGCCGCGAGAATGTTCTCTATCAGCACGGTGGCGCGGATGGTGCCCCGCGGAATGCCCAGTCGCTCCTGCGCGAAGATGAACACATCGTTCCACAACCGCGCCTCCAGGTGGCTCTCCAGCTTGGGCAGGTAGAAGTAGGGACCTGTGCCACGCTGAATCAGCTCGCGGGCGTTGTGATAGAAGTAGAGTCCGAAGTCCATCAGTGCGCCAGGCGCAGGTTCGCCGTCGATAATTAGATGCTTTTCGGGCAGATGCCACCCGCGCGGACGCACGCACAGCACTGCCGTCTGCTCATTCAGGCGGTACTCTTTGCCGTCGGGGCTGGTGTATTCAATCGTGCGGCGCACGGCGTCGTAGAGGTTAATCTGTCCTTGCACGCAGTTGTCCCAAGTGGGCGAGTTGGCGTCCTCGAAATCCGCCATGAACACCTTCGCGCCTGAGTTGAGCGCGTTGATAATCATCTTGCGGTCAACAGGGCCCGTAATCTCCACGCGCCTATCCAGCAGGTCGGGGGGCGGGGGCGCCACTTGCCACTCACTTTCGCGGATGGGGGCGGTTTCGGGCAGAAAGTCGGGGTTCTCGCCCGCGTTCAGACGCGCTTGACGCTCCTCGCGTAGGCGGAGTAGCTCCTTGCGACGCGGGTTGAACCGGCGCGTCAGCTCCGCCACAAACCGCAGCGCATCGGGAGTGAGAATCTGCGCATACGCCTGCGAAACGGTGCCACGCACTTCAACCCCTTCGCCAGAAAGTTGGCGATTCAATTCCGCTCGGTAGTCCATCAGATGCCTCCGTTCTCCTCCTCGAGATTCTCACCGACTGATAAGTCAAATCCACGAGCACCAAATCGGCACGGGAAAAGGATACCCCAAACAGACGCGCAATCCGTCCCTCAGCGCGGTCGACAAGCCGTTTCTGTAAAAGCGGGTATACTCCTGTCGGAGGGTTTTTGGAAATGAAGAGATTCTGGAGCCTAATCGGAGCGATATTGATGAGTGTGGCATTTGCGCAGAACTATGTGGACATTTCGATCGGCGGCAAGTTCATTATGCGCTTACGGGCGGGACACGGCAACCTCAGCGTGGAAGAGCGAGCGCGGATAATTGAAGAGCGATTGAGTGCGCATCTCGGTGCCCGACTCAGCGAAGAGCAAATTACACTCAAAGAAGTACGCAAGGGTCAACAGTACGAAATCTACATTCGCGGGCAACTGCTGGTTACGGTGACGCCCGCCGATGCAGAGGCGGCGCGCATGAGCGTTAGGCAGCTCGCCGAACACTGGCTCAAGCAGCTGCGTCAGACCCTGCCCGGACTCAGCGCACGACCGCCCGCATAACCCCGCGCTAAACCGAGTTGCCAATGACGGCAATAATCTCAGTGGAGGATGCAACGATGCAGACGGCTTACACTGACACACTGCGATTGGAAGACTACGAGGTGCACCCAGAGCGGGGGTTCCTGCCTGCGGAAGATCCGCTGCCCTATCTGGAGGACCCATACTACGCCCCGTGGGAGCAGATTGCGGCGGATTTGCCAAAACTGCTCGTGGCGCAGCAGATTCGGCGGGTTGTGGACGCCATGCCACGCCTGACCATCGAGGGACTCCAGACCGAGCGCGCCCTGCGCCGCGCGATGATGCTGCTCTCCTACATCGGGCACGGTTATGTCTGGAACGGCGACGCGCCCGCCGAGCGCATCCCCCCAAACCTCGCGCAGCCATGGTACGAGGTCAGCCAGCGACTGGGCAGACCGCCCGTGCTCTCTTACGCCTCCTACGCGCTGGATAACTGGCGACGGTTAGACCCCAACGCCCCCATCGAACTGGGCAACATCGTGCTCCTGCAGAACTTTCTCGCGGGGTTAGACGAGGAGTGGTTTATTCTAATCCATGTGGACATCGAGGCGAAAGCGGCGCGAGCAATCCGCCAAGTCCCGATAGCCCTGCGCGCCGCGGCGCAAAACGATCTCCCAACGCTCACCGCAGCGCTCCAAGAAGTCGCCGCCGCGCTGGAGCAGATGTACGCCGTGTTAGCCCGTATGCCCGAAGCATGCGACCCCTATATCTATTACCATCGCGTGCGCCCCTACATCCACGGCTGGAAGAACAACCCCGCCCTGCCCAACGGCTTGGTCTACGAGGGCGTGGATGCCTACGGCGGGCAACCGCAACAGTTTCGCGGCGAGACGGGCGCACAAAGCGCGATTGTGCCAACGCTGGACGGGCTACTGGGCGTGCAACACGCCGACGACCCGCTCAAAACCTACCTGATGGAGATGCGCCTCTACATGCCTCCAGCCCACAGGCGGTTCGTGGAAGCGGTGGAGACACGCTCAACCGTGCGGAATGTGGTGCTGCACAGCGGCGACGCCGCGCTACGCACGGTCTACAACGCCTGCATCGAGGGCATCTATCGCTTCCGCGCGCTGCACCTGGAGTATGCCGCCCAATACATCTACAAGCAGCAGGCGAAGGATCCGAAGAACCCGACCCGCGTCGGCACCGGCGGCACGCCGTTTATGAAGTATCTCAAGAAACATCGTGATGAGAGCGGCGCCCACAAGGTGTAGGGTGCCTTTCGCGTTCGCGTCGGGCAAGCCGCTCGGCGCGACGCACCTCCGCCTCTTCCCACTTGCGTCGCTCCTCTTCGGTTTCAGGCTGCACGGGAGGAACAGGCGTCGGACGACCCGCATGATCCAACGCGACATAGACCAGATACGCCTGCGAGGTAATCCGACGCTCGCCCGTCAAGGGGTTCTCCGCCTCAACCACCGCCTCCACCTCCATCGAAGTGCGCCATGCACGCACCATCCGCGCCCGCACATGCACCAGATTCCCCACATGCACAGGCTCGCGGAAACTGACGGAGTCGATCTCAACCGTCACAGCAGGGTTGCGGGCGTGGCGTGAGGCAACAATGCTGCCCGCTTCGTCAATCAGCTTCAGTACCCAACCGCCATGCACATTCCCCAACGGATTCGCATGTTCGGGGTTCATCATCTGTGTAAGGACGACCTCTGTCTCCGAAGGCGTGCGCGGCTCCATCGGCAAAATTTTACCCCCGCAGAAAGGGCATATAGGGCGCAGCGACGGGAATAGCGTCGCACTCTGTTGCATAGGCATCACGCTCGGCGTGGCGTGGACCTGTGGCTCCCTGCTGGATGGGTCAGCGTGGATGCCGACGCTACGAGGCGGCGCGTGCGCTGGTAAAGAGGCCGACGCGCTCGATCGCCGTGCGCATCACGGCTTCGCTGGGGGCGCGACTGCGCAGATATTGCTCACACATCCGAAACGGGTAGAGCAGGCGGTCGTAGCGCGGGTCGGGCAGACTCAACGGGCGCGTCTCCTGCAATAGCCACGCCGAAATCCGATCCGCCCACTCGCGCGTGTCGTCGGGGCTGGTCAGCACAGGCGTCTCGACACGCACCAACCCGTAGGTCGGCGACGCGCCCGCCTGCCAACGCAACCGCAGGTACCAACTATACACCTCGTTCTGCCCCTCGCGCACAGGACGAAACACGCTGCTGCGATAGCCCGCAGGCATGTTCAGCACCTGCAGCATCCAGCTAATCTCCAGATAGCTCGTGCGGTGCGATTTGGACACGCCCACCACCTTCACCAACCGCCTGCGTTCCAACGCGCTCATCAGGTCGGCAATCGAACCGTCCACAAGCAGCCAATCGCTGGAGCTGGGCGTTTGCTGGTTGATCCACTGCAGGGCAAGTTTGCGCTCTAAGCGGTCGCGCACGCGCGCGACTGTCGCTCCCGCCCGTACAAGCATCGTCGCAAACGAGGTCTTCTCAAGCTCGCGCTCCTCCAGCGAATCGTGCACCGTGAGCCCTGCACGCTTGAACTTATTCGGGTCGAACGCTTTCAGCGGCAAGTAAAGCGCTTCCTCCGACTCGGTCAGCTCAGGCACAGGGTGCAGTTCGCGCCCGCGCCGCGCCAACACCATCGCCGCAACATAGCCATAGACCACAGGCAAGACGCCCCGATCGGTCTGCTGATAGTAGAGCAGGTGCGAGTGCTGAATGCCGTCGATGAAATGAGTGAATTGGGTCGGCTCATCGGTGCGAGGCACTTCGAACACCCCGAACTCCTTGCGATCGGGTTCAGGTACAAGCAGGGCGCGGCTAATTCCCCCTTCCTCTTCAGGCGGCTCGATGGTGTCTTCCGTACACACCCGTCGCACCAGCTGCACGCCTTCGGGGTTCTCGCGCAGGAACTGTACAACCTTCTGCAGAAACGGTGTCATAAGGCAACAGTTCGCTACCGCAACGGAGAATCCTGCTCCCACCCGCGATGGGGTCAACTTCAGCCAGTCGCCTGCCCTCCTGTGTACCCGCCCAGCATGGTAAAATCCTACACCCGTTGGACACTCTACGCGACTTGTGGGATTATCCGCTGTTCCGAGTGGGCGACAGCGCGTTGACGGCAGGCGGGGTTGCAGTGCTTTTGCTCAGCTTCGCCGGGCTGTATGGGCTGACGCTCTGGCTCAAGCGGTTTGTAGCGCGCCGCCTACTTGCCCGCACCAGCCTCGATCTCGGCGCCCGCGAGGCTATCGGCTCCCTGCTGCGCTACTTGCTTCTGTTCATCGGCAGCGTCGTGATTATTCAAAGCGCGGGCGTCGACCTCACGGCGTTCAATGTGCTGGCTGGCGCAATCGGGGTCGGTATCGGCTTCGGGCTGCAGAACATCGCGAACAACTTCATCAGCGGGATTATTATCCTGCTGGAGCGTCCAATCAAGGTCGG
>CALAMM010000017.1 GCA_937925775.1 uncultured Fimbriimonadales bacterium | reverse complement strand
CGAGAGTATCTGCAGGAGAGGCTCTTTACTCGCACGCTGTAGCGCTGGCGTCTCGCCGACGAGTAGGCTGGTGCGACGCCATTCTTGGCGTCGTGCAAGTATGGTGCGCTATCCTTCGTAGCGTCGGCGTCCCCGCCGACGAGCCTTGCTTGGACAAGAATGTCCAAGCCACAGGTGCGACGACTTTCTTGGCGTCGCAACACCGCCGTCCCCGCCAAGAAAACCCGCGACGACAGGAATGTCGTCGCACCCGCCGTACCACCACTGCCCACGCCAACGACACCTCGCCCGCCGCGTAGCGTCGGCGTCCACGCCGACGAAATACCCAAACTCGTAGCCTCGGCGTCCCGCCGACAAAACACGCTTGGACACAATCGCCCAAGCCGCAAGTTTGGGGTATACTGCGCCCTGATGGGCAGCGTGCGACACGGAGGTTGGCTCGCCGCGCTGGTGGTCGCGCTGACGCTGTGTCTGCCATCGGGCGCGCAACCCGACAAAGCACAGCAGCGGCAGAAACTGCAGAGCGAGCTGAAGTCGCTTCAAGGGGAGATTGGGAAGCTCAAAGGCGCCATCGACCAGAAGCGGCGCGAGGAGCGGAAGGTTAAGCGCGACCTCGCCGAGCTGGATGAGGCGATTACGCGCGTCACGGGGCGACTGCGCGACACCCGCGCCCGACTCGCTCACGCCCGCAAAGAGCAGGCAGAACTCGCCAAACGGCTCGAAATGCTCACAGAGCGCCTGCGCCGCCGCGAGAACCTGCTGGCACAACGCCTGCGCGCCGCCTACAAATACCGAAGCATCTCCTTCCTGAGCCTGCTGACCAACGCCCGTAGCATCAACGAACTCAATAGCCGTAGTTTCATCTTGCGCCAGATTGTCAAGACCGACCGTGCGCTGCTGGAACAGGTACGCGCAGACCAGCTCGCTGTGGCAGAGGCGAAAGCGAAGATGGACGCGCTCGTGCGCCACATTACCGGGTTGGAAGCCGACCTGCGTGCGCAGCAGCAAGAGCTGACCGACGCGCAGGCAGAGAAGCAGGAACTGCTGAAAGCCATCTCCCGCGAGCGCGCCCTCTACGAACGGCAGCTAGCGGAGCTGGAAGCCGAATCGCAGGCGATTGCACGCCGCCTGCGCGCGCTGATGGAGACCCCCAAAGGACGCGCCCGCGCCGACCAGCCTTGGTCTGGACGGTTCATCCGCCCTGTGGACGGCAAACTCACTTCAGGGTTCGGCATGCGGCTCCACCCGATTTTCAAGGTGCGCAAGATGCATACGGGCATCGACATCTCAGCCCCTGCGGGAACCCCAATTCGCGCCGCGGATTCGGGCGTGGTGGTGGAGGCGGGCTACCTGCGCGGCTACGGCTACACCGTGATTATCGATCACGGCGGCGGCGTCGCCACCCTCTACGCCCACTGCTCGGCAATCCTCGTAGTGGTCGGGCAAGAGGTGCAACGAGGGCAGACAATCGCCCGTGTCGGCAGCACAGGCTACTCAACAGGACCGCACTTGCATTTCGAAGTGCGGGTGAACGGCGAGCCGGTGGACCCGGTAGGCTACGGCTTCTGAAATGTCGCTCTCACGGCAACGCGAGCTTGCCTGCCCGCGTCGGCTGGCGCACGCCCGTCGTGCTTGGGTAAGTCGCAGGCAACCCCTGCAAGAATCGATCCGCCAACACCGCGAAGGCAACAGCTTCCTTGAAATCGGGGTCGATCCCATAGTGAGCGGACGACACAATCTGGACCTCAGGTAGGCGCGCCCGAAGCCTTGCCATCAGCACGGGATTATGCACGCCGCCGCCTGAAACAATCATCCGCTGTATCGGGTACTCAGGCAACACGAACCGTCGCAGGGCATGCTCGATAGACGCCGCCGTGAACTCCGTGAGCGTGGCAGCGAGGGAAGGCAACTTCAACTGAAATGCTCGCATAATCGTGTTTATGTAGTCCGCGCCGAAGGTTTCTCGCCCTGTGGATTTCGGCGGGGGCAGCTCAAGGTACGGGTGGCTCATGAGCCATTCGAGAAGTTCGGGGACGACCGTGCCCTCCGACGCATAGCCGCCGTGCTTGTCGTAGGTCAGGCTGCCCTGAGTGGATACCTCGACCGCAAGGTCGATGAGCGCGTTGCCTGGGCCTGTATCGAACGCGACGACGGTGTCGGGTGTCCCCCCTGCAGGGAGTACGCTCACATTCGCCATCCCCCCGATATTGAGGGCGACCCGGTGTTCGGTCTCGCTGCGCAGCAGGAGCCAATCGACGATAGGCACCAGTGGCGCGCCCTGCCCGCCGTACGCCAGATCGCGCGTGCGAAACTCGGCGACGACAGGAACCCCTACGCGCGCCGCAATCACATCGGGCTGCCCGATTTGTAGGCTGTTGGGCACGAGCATACCTGCCAGCGTCGCTTCAGGCGCATGCCAGACGGTCTGCCCGTGCGAGCCAATAAAGTCCACACGCGGGGGTTGCGCCCGTTGTATCAGTTCGAGCGCGGTCTGCGCGAACCGCTCGCCCAGATAGGCGTCCCACGCGCATAGGTCCGCTAAGTTTCCCTCACAGATGAGCCGCTGTAGCCCCGTGCGCTCCTCGGAGGTGTAGGGGCTACGATAAGTGGCGAGGGTCTGCACCTGAATCTGGTCGCCTACCCCCGTGAGTTTGACCAGCGCCGCGTCGATGCCGTCCAGCGAGGTGCCGGCCATCAAGCCGACGATGTAGCGCTCGCGCTCAAGCGAGACGCCCAAGCACTGCGACAGGGAGAACGCTGGCTTACTCATAGGGAACCGAGAATCCGCGCCTGATGGGGCGGGAACCTCCGCTTGGCGAACGCCGTCATATAGGTACACCTCGCTCCTAAATTATAGCAGGAGGCGCGGGCGGGGTTTCCGCGCCTCCTGCGTGTGGTGGGGTTGGTGAGGAAGTCGCCCGGAAAGGAGCCTCTCAGCGATAGTTCCTCGCCAACCTCTATTATACACGATTCCGCATCCGCTTGGTCGCTCACAGTCCATAGAGCGGGGCGAATTTCTGCTGGAAGTAGCGCAGAAGCGGCTCTGCGCTGGGTGGCTCGCCTGTGATGCGTTCGATTAACTGCTTTGCGGGGTAGCGTTGCCCCTGCTGATGTACCTTTTCGCGCAGCCACTCCAGCAGTGGGGCGAACTTGCCCGTGCGGAACTGGGCATGCAGGTCGCCTAAGTCGCGCGCTGCGGCTTCGAACAGCTGCGCGGCATAGAGGTTCCCCAGCGTGTAGGTCGGGAAGTAGCCAATCATCCCGCCAGACCAGTGGACATCCTGGAGCACGCCCTCCGCATCGTTGGGCGGCTCGAAGCCCATGTATGCCTTGAACCGCTCGTTCCACGCCGCAGGTAGGTCGGCAACCTGTAGCTCGTCGCGCAGCAGCGCGAGTTCCAACTCGAAGCGGAGCAAGATGTGTAGGTTATAGGTAATCTCATCGGCTTCCACACGGATAGTGGAGGGTTGCACGGCGTTGACGGCGAACACGAAGTCGTCCAGCGCGACCTCGCGGAGCGCGTCGAAGTGACGCTGCGCGATGGGGTAGAAATACTCCCAGAAGGCGCGGCTGCGCCCCACAAAGTTTTCCCACATGCGCGACTGCGACTCGTGCACGCCTAACGAGACGGACGCGCCCATCGGCGTGCCCCAGTGTTCTTCGGGCAACCCCATCTCGTAGAGCGCGTGGCCCAGCTCGTGGATGGTGCCAAACAGCGACGGGTTCAGGAAATCCTCGTAGTAGCGCGTGGTGATGCGCACATCGCCCGGCGTCAGGCGTATGGCGAACGGATGCACGGTGGGGTCTAAGCGTCCGCGTTGCCAGTCGTAGCCAATCGTTTCGGCGATTAGTCGGCAGAACGCCTCCTGCGCATCGCGCGGGTAGTGGCGATGCAGAAGGCTCGTGTCGGGCTGGCGCGGCGCGTTCTGAATCTGGGCCACAAGCTCGGGCGTGCGGCGGCGCAACGGCTCGAACAGACGCTCCACCTCCTGTGCCGTCATGCCCTGCTCGTACTCATCCAACAGCGCATCGTAGGGTTCGCGCTCATAGCCCACTAGCTCCGCAATCTCTCGCACCAACTTGACAATCTTCTCCAGGTGGGGCTGAAACAGCCTGAAGTCCGATTGCTCACGGGCTTCTTCCCACACCTTCTCGGCAAGGCTCGTCGTGCGCGTGAACTCAACGACCAGATTCGTGGGGATTTTGGTGAGCCTGTCGTATTCGCGTCGCCACTGGCGGATATTGACAGCCGTCACGCTGTCGGGCGGCTGGGTCAGCTCGCTCTGTTCTAACTGGCTCAGCCACTCACCCACGCGCGGGTCGGTAGAACGCTGATGAATCATGCCCGACAGCAGGGCGAGCTGATTGGCACGATAAGGCGCCGCTTTCGGGGGCATCATCACACGCTGATCCCAGCCCAGCACGCCCGCAATAGAGCTTAACAACGCCGTCTCTTTCTGCCAACTCTCCAAATTCTGATAGATTGCTCGGGCATCCATAGCAAGGCGATTATACCTCTGTGGCACGAAAGTTGCTGATTCAGCCAGCATGCGCCACAAGGAGACCTGGGGGCTGATTCTCCTGGTTGCTGCAGACGCTTTCAGCACCTACTGGCTTATCACGCAGGGGTATGCGACCGAGTTCAACCCGATTGTGAACTGGTTGATTCAGGTGAGTTGGGGGGCATTTTTCGCGGTGAAGTTCCTGACATTGGGCATGGCGGTCGGTCTTGCCGAGTGGTATCGTCGCCGGAACCCCCAGTTTGTGCGCCGTTGGTTGCGGTTCGGCGCGGTCGCCTATTTGACGATTTGGGTGGGAGGCGTGTTAGTGGGTAGCCTCTGGGCGCGGTAGCGCGTATTCACAGCCTCACCACATTGAGCGGTGCGAAGCCTTTCCCCAACACTGCTTCGGGGTCGCCGCCGAGCCACTCCAGCACGGTGGCGTAGACGCGCCGAAAGTCGAGTTGCATGCGCAGGTCGTTGTTGCTGTCGAGGTTGCGCAGGTCGGGTGGGTCGCCGTGCAAACCGCCCTGCACGCGCCCGCCAAGCAGGAACATCGGCGCGGCGGCGCCGTGATCGGTGCCGAGACTGCCGTTCTCCTGCACGCGCCTGCCGAACTCGGAGAAGACCATTAGCAATGTCTTGTCTGCCTTGCCCATCGCCTGCAGGTCCGCGTAGAACGCGCTCACCGCGTCCGCAAACTGGCTCAGCAGCCGCTGGTGGGTGCTTGCCTGAGCAGCGTGGGTATCGAAGCCGTTCACCGAGACATACAGCACGCGCGTTTGGGGCGAAGTGGCGATAATCTGAGCCGCTTGCTGTAGCCCGCGCGCAAACGGGTCGTTGGCGTACTGCGCGTTCGGCTGATAGTTTCGGATACGCTCGCGCAGCTGCTCCATCGCCTCCAGTGCTGTGCGCGTGGACTGACGCACGACCGCGGCAGGGCTGTCCATCTTGCGCTCCTCCATCTGGCTGAGGTTTTTGAGCGTGCGCTCCAGCTCGGGGTCGCGCGTCATCACCTGCAGGTCGGTCAGGCTCGCGAAGCAGGGAACTTGCGCCTTCGCGCTGTGGAGCGCGAGGGGCAGCTCCTGCGTGAAACTGATCGCCATCACAGGGTTCACGGCAGAGTCGGTCAGCGTGTCCAGATACCTGCCGAGCCAGCCGTAGCGGCTGTGTCCGTCGGGGTTGGCGGTCTGCCAAATCTCCATCGAGCGGAAGTGCGAGCGGTTCGGGTTCGGGTAGCCTACATTCTGCACGATGGCGAGCGCACGCTGCTCATACAGCGGTTTCAGCGGCGCCAGCGCAGGGTGCAGTCCAAGCCGTTCATCGAGGGGGATGACCTGCGCTTCTGGAATCGCCAGCGTGGGACGCGCTCGGTAATACAGTTCGTCCCGATAGGGAATAACTGTATTTAGCCCATCATTGCCGCCCGTGAGTTGCAGCACCACGAGGATATGGTCGTTGGGCAGCTTCTCGCCTTTGCGCAGGCGTTGGGCGTCGGCGTGGGCGATTCGCGCCAGCCACGGCGGCGCTGCCAGCCCCACCGCCACAAGCGTCAAGCCCGCTCTGAGGAACTGACGGCGCGACAGCTCCGCCGCCCAGAACTCGCCTACCGCACGCTCGCACAACGGCGCACCCGATTCCACCCGCTTCTCGCGCTCTGCCATCGCTCGCTCCCTCTGCAATTATAGCCTACACCGCGTCCTTTGTGTAGGTTTCGTTCGATATGACGATGGGGTGCGCCCGTTGTTCAGTCGCGCAGCGCCTCGTACACTGTCGCCGCCGCTGCCACATCCTCCAGCGCAATCCCAAGCGATTTGAACAGGGTAATCTCTTCAGGCGACTGGCGCGGGGGCAGTAGCCCGCCCACGATGTGCGACAAGGGCTGCACGCGCTCCCAGCTCAACTTGCGCAGTTCAACGGGAATGATCAGCTCTGCCGCTTCGAGGCGGGCTTGCTGGGGGTCATCGACGGTGATACGCTCGCAGCGTCCGACGGCGAAAGTATCCAGTTCGCGTCGCGCAAGGGAGTTCGCGCCCGCGGCGTTGAGGTGCATGCCCGGTTTGAGCATCGCGCCCGTGAGGATTGGTTCGCGGGCGGTCGTAATCGTGCAGACAATATCCGCTTCTGCGACGGCTTGCTCCACGCTCTCGGCGGCTTGAACAGGGATCCCGAGCTGCTCGCTCATGCGCTGGGCGAAGGCTGTGCGCTTTTCTGGGGTGCGGCTGAACACGAACGCCTGGTGGATGGAGCGTACGGCGCAGATTGCCTGCAGTTGCGTCGCCGCTTGCTCGCCCGTGCCGAGAATCGCGACGGTCTGCGCGTCTTCGCGGGCGAGGTACTTGGTCGCCAGCCCGGACGCGGCGCCCGTGCGAATGCGCCCCAGCCAGTCGGCTTCGACGAGCGCGAGCAGTTCGCCCGTGTGCGCGGAAGCGAGCGCGAGGTGGAAGCGCGTGCCTGCTGGGAAGGAAAAGTATGCTTTGTAGCCGATGTAGCCCTTGCTGTGCCACGCAGCGCCCATCAGATGGAGCGTGCCTTGCGGAGTATGCACGCGCTGACGGGGCTGGTTCGCGGCGCGCCCGTGCGCCCAGTCGCGGAACGCCGCCTCCAGTGCCTCAATCGCCCGAGGCATCGTCAGCACCGCCTGAACTTGAGCCTCCCGAATCAGCAGGGGCTGGCTATCGCCCAGCTGCACACGCTCCGCCATCACCGTAAGCATACCTGAATTGGTGCGTAGGGTATAATAATGCGCTGAGCGGAGGGGTGGCCGAGTGGCTGAAGGCGGCGGTCTTGAAAACCGCATCCCACCTCGTGTGGGACGGGGGTTCGAATCCCTCCCCCTCCGCCACGCTCAGATACGGGTGCCAGAGGCGCTGACCAAGCGCTGGGGCACGGGGAGGCCCTCCTGCGTGCGGCGAAGGGGAGGTATATGCGACGCTGGATAGTGCGCTTTGTGTTGGCGTTAGCGGGCGGGCTGAGCTCGTATGTCGGGCTGAGCGCGCTCCTCTTCGTGGCGGCGATGCACCGCATGAGCCTCTCGCAGGAATCCCGCCACTGGCAACAGTTCCCCCCCTTGCACGCCCATGACCGCCTGCTGATTATCGCGCCGCACCCCGACGATGAGGTGCTGGGCTGCGGCGGGCTAATCGCGAGCGCGGCGGCGCAGGGGGTTGCCGTCAAGGTGGTCTATCTCACGGCAGGCGACGGCTTCGTCGCTGCCGCCGCGCTGACCACGCGCACAACGCCTGCCCCCCGCGACTGCTTGCAGCTGGGGCAACTGCGCATGCAGGAAGCCCGCCACGCACTGGAGCAGCTCGGGCTGACACGCGACGACGCCCTGCTGCTGGGCTATCCCGATCGCGGGCTACTGGCGATGGCGATGCGCCCAAACCGCGTAATCCGTTCCACCGCGACGCAGGCAACCGCCGTGCCCTACAGCGATGCCCTCACCCCGAACGCGCCCTACACTGCTATTGCGCTCCTTGCTGACCTGCGCCGCGTGCTCGCCGAGTTCCAGCCCACGCGCGTTCTCACCACCCATCCACTGGACGACCACGAGGACCATACCGCCGCGGCGTTTTTCACGCGCGAGGCAATCGCCCAAGCCGTGCAAGCGGGCGAGCTGGCGTCCCCCCCAACGCTCTACTACTACATCGTGCATCGCGGCGACTACCCCCTGCCGCAGGGCGAGCATCCGAACCGTCCACTCGTACCCCCTATCGGCTTGCTGGCGGAACCGTGGCAGATTTTCCCGCTGAGCCGCGAGGCGCAGGCAAGCAAGCGGCGCGCGCTACACGCACACGAATCGCAGTACGCGCTGATGGCACGCTTCCTGAGCAGCTTCCTACGCACAAACGAACTCTTTGTGCCTGCGCCCCCACCGCGCACCTCCTATGCCCAGCCTGTCGACGATAGCCCGACCGTCCACTTGCAGCCGCGCGCCGACATCGCCAGCGTGCGGGCGCAAGCGGGACGCGCGGGCGTGCGCGTGAGCGTCGAGACGCGCACGCCGTTCCGCGCACCCTACCAACTGGAGATTACCTTGCTCACTGTCGACGCAGCAGGCAACTGGAGCGATACGCGCTGGCGGTATCCCAATCGTCGTCTTGTCGCGCGTCAGGAAAACAGGGCGGTCCATCTCTGGCTGCCCCACAGCGCCCTTGCCCAGGCGGAACGCGCCTACCTGATGGTTCGCGTCAAACTGTACGGTGCGGAGCTGGATCGGACGGGGCTTCTGCCGATACCGCTCCCTTCTGGCTTCGAGGTATCGGATGCCCCAGCGCGTAGGTGAGTGCCTCAATCTGCTCCATAATCCGTTCGCTGAAGGCGTCTCGCGCGGCGCGGTCGTGGCGGTCGCCGCACACCGCACGATAGGTAATCGGCTCGCCGAACGCTACTTTGATTTGGGCACGGCGCGGGAGTTTCGCCCCTTTGGGCCACGCTTTTTCTGTGCCCACAATCGCCGTCGGGGTCACCGCCGCGCCCGATTGACGCGCCAGCAGCGTGACCCCAGGTGTCGGAGGTAGCAGGCGCGTGCCGTCGCCCCGCGTGCCCTCAATAAAGATGAGCACCGCGCGCCCCTCGCTCAGGAAGTTCAGCGCGGTCTTAATCGCGCCCACATCTGCCGTGCCGCGCTCGACGGGGAACGCGCCCAACCGCCGAATCAATCGCGTGAACAGCCCCCGGCGGAACAGCTCCGCCTTCGCAATGAAGCGCAGCTCGCGCGGGCAGGCGCAACCAATCATCGGCGGGTCCAACAGGCTCAAGTGGTTCGGCGCGATAATCAGCCCGCCCTCCAGCGGCACGCGCTCCGCGCCCACCACCTCCAACCGCCACAACAGCCGCGCCACGCTCCGCACCAGCACCCACCCCGTCCGATAGAGCCAGTCGTCCGAGCGTACCATAACTATTCCTCAATCACAAACTCAGAGCGCACCTCCGTCGGCACGCGCAAAGTCGCCGACGCGGAGCAGTACCGCTCGTCCGAGAGCCGAACCGCTTTCTCCACCGCCTGCGGATCCAAATTGTTGCCCCGCAGATAGTGGGTAATCCGCACTTCGGTAAAGCGTCGAGGATGTTCGCGATTGCGTTCGGCGTGGATCTCTATCCGATAACCCGTCAGTTCCTGACGCATCTTGCGCAGGATAGCAACCACATCCATCGCCGTACACGCCGCGACCGCCAGCAACAGGTGCTCCATCGGTGTCGCCGCGACATCGTTCCCGCCAGACTGCGGATGCGTGTCAAACAGCACCCTATGCCCCGTAATATCACACGCGCCCTCGAACAGCATATTCCCTTTCCAGACCAGTTCGCCACTCATAGGAAGAAAGATACCTGATGGCAGACGCCATCGGCTTGAGGGAGTGCTTTCTCCCCGAAAAATTACCAGTTTCCCCATCTGCCCTTGCAAATCGGCGCAAAATGTGCTATAATAGAGGGCGAGGATCGTTTGCCGCTGAATCTACCATTTGCCCTGTTGTACCTTGCCCCCGTTCAGGGGGCTTATGGCGAGAATACGATTTCTCGCCACTGAGGGCGAGTGGTCTCGCCCTCTAAACACTCATCGAGGAGGTTAGCTATGAGAACTCTTCTGAAAGGCTTTTGTGCAGCGGCGATTACGCTGAGCGCGACTTTTGCGTGGGC
Organism: uncultured Fimbriimonadales bacterium; assembly: GCA_937925775.1. Lineage (GTDB taxonomy): Bacteria > Armatimonadota > Fimbriimonadia > Fimbriimonadales > GBS-DC > GBS-DC. Next base: position 1,041 of record CALAMM010000017.1, on the reverse strand, counting down.
GTCGTTTTATGCAAGCGATGACGCCGACAATCCTGCTTACGACTCCGGCTGGAACCTGACCGACAACGGCGGCACGGGTTTTGGCAACTGGTACGAAATCTCCGCAAGCGGAGGGGGGCGGTTCATCGCCACCGCGCCATTCCAAGTGCTGGATGGCAATCGCTCGTGGGGGCTGTTCGCAGGCAGCGGCAACTACGCAATAGGACGCCCACTAAATACTGCTCTGTCGGCGGGACAGTTCACCGTACTGGCTCGCCACAATGTGAGCAACGAGGTGGGCTTTACAGGCATCACGGTCTACAGTGGTTTGTCGGAGATACTACGCTTCGGCTTGAACCCCTCCAATAACAACGCGGTCTACTTTGCTTATGGCAGCAACACTGGCTCGATTAATCTGGGCGTGGAGCTGCGCGGGGCTCGGTTGAGGTACATCCTCGACTGGGACAATTCAGGCAACTTCACGCTTACGGTGAATCTTTTGGACGGACCGCAGGCAGGCTCCGCCACAGGCAACTGGGGCAGCAATGTGTCCGTCTCCGCGTTCGGGTTCAACAACTATAACTCGGGCGGCTTCCAAGACTTCATCTTTGACAAAATCGAGGTCATCCCCGAGCCAGCGAGCCTGTTGGCGTTAGGCGTCGGCTTGGCAGGCTTGATGGGTCTGCGCCGTCGCAAGGCTTGAGCTGCATCATCCTCACCTCCCATCACCTCACCCCCAGCCTGCTTTGGCTGGGGGCTTTTCTTATTGCTCCGCTTGCCGGCTGATAATCTCCGCTACATGCGCCACATCTTTGTCGCCCCGTCCCGAAAGGTTGACTAAAATCACCGCGTTGGGGGGCAGTGTGGGCGCGAGGTCTTTCAGATAGGCGAAGGCGTGGGCGCACTCCAGCGCGGGCAGGATGCCCTCGTGTCGGGCGAGCCATGCGAACGCGCCTAACGCCTCTTCATCCGTGACGGCGACATACTCCGCGCGCCCTATCTCTTTCAGGTAGGCGTGTTCGGGGCCTGCGCCGGGGTAGTCCAAGCCTGCGGAGACGGAGT
>CALAMM010000016.1 GCA_937925775.1 uncultured Fimbriimonadales bacterium | reverse complement strand
TGATACCCGCCCATGTAGGTCAGTAGCAGTTGGATACTGGCGTCCGCTTGATCCTCGCCCGCGCGCGCTTTGCGTATCTGGCTCTGCAGCGTGCGCACAAATTGGATGAAATCCAGCGCAGAGGCGTTTTTAACCAGCGCGGTCACCAGCTCATCGCCGGGGCGCGCGACGGCAATCCCCAGATTCACATGCTGGTACTGGCGTAGCGTCTCCTCGCCTACAAGTTGCGAGCGGAACTTGGGGTGCTGCAGGGTCGCCTGCGCGGCGCAGTAGGCGAACACCTGGAACTCCGAGGGTTGCACAGGCGCGTTCGGGTCAGACTTGAATTGCTCCACCACGCGTTGCACCGCGTCCCATCGTGCAGGGCGCCGCAGCACGGCGGGCACGACCAGCTGAGTGCTGCGCTTGAGGCGATAGATGAAGGTGCGCTGCTGCGCTGGGAGCGGGTAGTCTACATACTCTGCCGTCGCCACTGCCTCGGAGCGCCTTGACAGGTAGGCGTCGATGTCTTCGGGCATCAACTTATTGCCCGACGCGGCGGGGATACGGCGCAGCTCTTCCTCGGAGATGCCCTTCTGCCGCGCGTAGGCGCGGGTGCGCGGCGGGATCACTAAGTCAAGGCGCGCCCCAACGGCAATCGGTTCACGAGACGGTGCAGGGGATGGCACGGGCGCCGACACTGGCTGGGGGGCGTGCGAAACGGGCGACACCGTCTCTACAACGCCCTCCACCTCCATCCGCGCTATCGGCGCACCAATCGGTAAAATATCGCCCTCCTTCGCCAACCACTCCACAATCACTCCCGTGTAGGGACTCTCTACCTCTACATTCGCTTTATCGGTTTCCATTTCGTAAATATGCTCGTCCCGTGCCACACGGTCGCCCGGCTGCTTCAAAAAGCGGATTACACGCACTTCCTGCAATCCTTCGCCTAACTGCGGTACAACGACCTCCACAATCGCCATCGATATACGCCTCCTACAACACCAGATTGTACCCGCTTCGGGTATAGTTTGGTGTACGGAGATGACAACCATGCGAACTCTATGGATTGCAGCGATTGCGTTGGCATCAATTGCGATGGGCGCGGCACAACAGGACGCGAAAGCGTTCCTCAAACAGGTACAGCAGAAGTATCGAAACGCCAAAACCTGGGATATGAAGGTCGATATGACCCTCGAGATGAAGATAGGAGCGAACTCGATGAAACAGCAAATCACTTCCAACCTCGCGATACAGCGTCCCAACCGAGTCGCAGCGAAGCTTAACTTTGGTGGAACCGCGACGCGAGAGATTTACTCTGACGGCAAGACATTATATCTGTATGAACCCGCTGCGAATCAGTACGCCAAGACGACCGCCCCTACTGAGATGGGAGGCTCGACAGCGCAGCTATTAGGTGCGGTAGGGATGCTACTAAGCTTTTTGGATCAGGATTTGGATAAGATGGGGTCGGATGTCCAGTTCCAGATGCGCGGAACAGCGACCTTATCGGGCAGGCAGGTACGGGTGGTGGAAATTCGCCAAAAGCTCAACAACGGCTCCGTCGTAACGCGCGTTTTTGTGGGGACACAAGACCGCTTGGTCTATCGTGTAGAGTATAGTGAAACTGTGCGCATGCAGGGCGGGCAGGGGAATAACGCTCAGCCTGTGGAGCGAACGGTCACCGCAACGGCCACTCTCCACTATCTCAGTTTCGACAAGCCGATTCCGGCGTCGCGCTTCCAGTTCAAACCGCCCAAGGATGCGAAAGAGGTGCAGCTGCCCCAGGCGGGGGCACCGATAGCGCCGCCGCAGCCGCCTAAGGGCGAACGGTAGGCTCTGAAGTGCGCGGCGGTATCTCGGCACGCTCTTATTTTTTCAGAAACCGCCGTGTGCTGACCACCGCGGGAACCGCCTTCCCGCGGATCTCCACAGCGCATGGGGTCCCGGCCTTGGCGTACTCAGCAGGTAGGTACGCCATCCCGATGCCCTGCTCCAGTGTGGGCGAGTAGACCCCGCTGGTGAGTGTGCTGACCTGCTGCCCTTCGATTAATACTGGGTAGCCCTCGCGAGGTACGCCGCGCTCCTGTAGGCGGATGCCCATCAGTTTCCGCGAGGGACCCGACTGCTTGACCTGCTGGATGGCCTCCGCGCCGAGGTAGCTGAGTCGCTCGCTCACGAGCCAGCCCAGCCCGGCTTCTATTGGGTTCGTATCGTCGGTGAGTTCGTGTCCGTACAGGTGTAGCCCTGCTTCCACGCGCAGCACATCGCGTGCGCCCAGCCCGCAAGGCGTCGCGCCTGCCTCCCGTAGCGCCTGCCACAACCGCACGCCCGCCTCCGCAGGGGCAATCAGCTCAAAGCCATCCTCGCCCGTATAACCTGTGCGTGCCGCAAGGAGGCGCGTGCCACCCCACTTGACAAATCGCACCCCGAACCGCGGAACCGACTCCAAAGACACATTCAGCAGTCGGCTCAGGTGCGCCGTCGCCTCAGGCCCCTGAACCGCCAGCATCACAGTCTGTTCGGTCTGATCATCTATGGACAGCCGCATCTGCCAGGCGCTGAGCCAGCGGGTGAACCAATTCAGGTCTTTCTGATGGTTCACGGCGTTGAACACCATGAGATACTCATCGGCGGCGAGGTTATAGATAATCACATCGTCTACGACGCCTCCGCGCTCGTTAGTCAGCACGGTATATTGCCCTGTCATCAGCGTGAGTTGGTTCAAGTCGGAGGGTGTCAAGCGTTTCAGGAAGAGGAGGGCATCAATGCCCCGAAAATAGGCGCGTCCCATGTGGCTCACATCGAACACACCCCAGTGCTGGCGCACCGCGCGAACTTCCTGAATAATCCCCGCGTACTGAATGGGCATCGCCCAGCCAGCAAACTCGACCATGCGCCCGCCTGCCTGAAGGTGTGCGGCGTAAAGTGCTGTGCGTCTCACAAGCGTATTATACCAGCACCCGAACGCACACGCAGGCGTGTGCCTCCAGCAGTCCCTAATGCAGTAGGGGCCAACTCACAGAGCCGCCCCGACCGTGAACCTTCGGTAGCACGCTCACGCCGCGCATGTTCCCAAAACTAAACGCCGACTCGTGCGTCAAAATAGCGCAGGTATACTTCTTATGCATACCGATGCAGACGCAGGAGGCAGACGCTATGAGGAAACTTGTGAGTTTAGTGGCGGTGTGCGTGCTTACCAGCGCCGTCTGGGCGCAAGACTCGGTAAACTTGCAGTTCAAATTTACCGAGAAACAACGCGAGTTGTTCGATGCCACTGTGGAGCTGAACGGCAACCTGCCGATTCCAGGAGCGGCAGGGATGGCAGGCACGCTCAAGCTCCTCATGACCCTGTTTATGCAGGTGGACAAAGTGGAGGACGACGGGACGGCGACCATTAAGACCGGGTTAGAGGCGTTCGAGGCGGAGTTCAACGGTCAGCCTTTCCCCGTAGGGCTGGATATGGCGCGGAGTGTCATCCCCGACTCGACGGCTGTCGTGCATCCGAACGGCAAGCTCAGTGGGCTGCAGGGCGGCGGCGGGTTGATGGGGTTCCAGCTGCCCGGCTTCGACCCGCGCAACATGGCAACGCTCCTGTTCCCCACAGAACTGCCCGATAAACCGCTCACGAACGGGATGACCTGGCAGTTCACACGCGCGATTGGCGCAGGCGACGACGCGCTCAAAATCCCCATGAACGCTCGCTACGAGGGCACAGAAGAACACGGCGGCGTCAAACTGCACAAAATCACCCAGACCTTCGAGCAGCTCATCGAGACCTAT
>CALAMM010000015.1 GCA_937925775.1 uncultured Fimbriimonadales bacterium | reverse complement strand
ACGAGTGGATTCCATGGTTTTCTGTTGGGGGCGTCCCTACAGGCTATGCAGGGACGCTTACCTGCGGAACTACTGACCGCTCTGCTGCTGCGCAGGCGAACCGACGCGCTCGCTCTTGGGCTGCATGGGACCTTCGTAGTAGCCCCCGGCTTGCTTCTCCTCCTCCGAGCTTCCCCCTTGTCATTCCGAGCCTCAGGCGAGGAATCTCAAAAGGAGCTTTTTAATATTTGAGGGACTCAGATAGCCTCCTAATAGCACATGCCCAAGTTTTGCATAACAATTAGCAGGTCAGCATCATCTACGACGCCATCGAGGTTCACATCTGAAGGGGCGCATTCGGTCTTCAGAATAACATCATTGTCAGTGTCCACTATTGTGCTTCCTAAACAACTAAGCACAGCAAGTAAATCAGCGTCATCAATACAGCCATCCCCGTTTACGTCGCTCTGAATAACCTCAGGAAGAAATGGCTGTGGATTGAATGTTATGTAGAGCCGAGCTGATGAGCCGAGAACTCCACTGGCGTAAGCGGATGCCGACCTTGCGTTTGGTCCGATTTGAGAAGTTGCATTAACAGATCCGCCAGAGTTTGTTGTAAAATCAAGAACATATATTCTTCCGGGGTACAAAGTCAGAGAGTCATCAAAGTGATTAATTCCCCCTGGTTCAGTAAAGGAAAAGCTTTTGATGTAGACTAGCACGGGATTGTTTGGATCAGTCACATCCCAAATCGCGAAATTGAATAATCCAATGTCAAACTTTGTGAATTGTTGCTCCCCCCGCAGCACAGAAGAGTAGGCAACAACTCCAATCACTCTTGCTGTTTGCACCCTACCAACAGAAAAGGTCACTGCGACATCAGCTCCGTTCGAGGCAGCACCTTTGGCACTTGGCGACCCAAATCGAGGACATATTCGCGTGTCTGTCCGAACACTCAGGAATCCCCCCCCAGACAAGTACCCGAGACGCAACGATTCAGGACGACCATAAAGGCTGTGTAAGAGACTGACACTGGCACCTTTACCCTGAGCTGTGACTATGACGCATGCTTCTTCCTCATGGTAATGGCAAGTTTCTGCTATAGTTATTCCGGGTAGAGGTAGACTCCATCTGTCTGAATTAATGACAACACTTCCTTGTTCTCCGCGAGACTGAGACGCCAAACAGTGAAGTTCAACTGTAACACTGCGACTATGACTGACACCGTAGTAGTAGAATCCGCCGTCAGCATGACATAGCATAGGCAAGTGAGCTACTGTCACCAGCGCAATACCGACCGCCATCGAGCAAGCTCGCTGTAAGCTGCGAAGATAGGTCATCTTCATGCACCTCCGTAGAATAGGAATTTCTACTATATTATACCCGATATATCAGCAGCATGTCAAGGGTATAAGAGGGTGTTCGAAAAATCGTGGGAGCCACACAAAAAGACACAAAACCACCCCATCGCCTCCCACCTGCACCAGCCCTACTAAGTTCCACAACACCAACATCCCCCATACCCAAACCCGCGCACCACGCCACGAACGCGAACCCACATAACTCCCATACGCGCCCTTCACGCTCCCAAACACCTGCTCTATCCGATAACGACCCCGCAACACCTCAGGATGCGCCTCCGCACGCGCCCGCTGCCACACCCCATCCGATACACGCGCCACAGGCAACCAACCCGCCTGCTCTAACGCCCCCAACAACCGCGCCCGATACCCATACAACGCATCCCCTGCCAATAGAATGCCACAGGGCAAGTCCTCACGAGGATGATAGGGACAGGCAGAGTGACGAGCGTAGACTGGGGGATGGGGCGGCGTTTGGTGCGATGGCATTTCATAGGGTCTAGGATACCCTACGCCCCCCGATTTTTCGAACACCCTCGAAACCCCTTGACAAGGGGCAGGAGGCTTGAGGTATACTATCATACTGGGTAAATTTGCGCCTGCGGAGGATTATATATGCGGATCGTGCAACACAACCGAAAGCGCATTCGTGAAATTTTAGAACCGCCGAACCTTATCGAAATCCAATACAACTCTTACCGCTGGTTTTTGGAAGAGGGACTCAAGGAGCTGTTTCAGACCTTTTCGCCGATTTACGACCTGACGGGCAACTATTTTATCGAATTCGGCGACTATTGTCTGGGCGAGCCGAAATATTCGGTAGATGAGTGTCGCGAGCGCGAAATCACCTTCGATGCGCCGCTGCGTGTGAAGGTGCGTTTTGGGAAACGCGATGGGGAGGTGCAGGAGAGCGAGATTTATCTGGGAGACCTGCCGTTGATGACCGACGGCGGCACTTTCATCGTGAACGGGCGCGAGCGTGTGATTATCAGTCAGTTGAACCGCACGCCGGGAATCCACTTTCCTTCGCCCTTCCTGTCCAGTACAGGACGCGAGCTTATCGCGCGCACTTTCGGGAAAGTGCTCCAGATGCAGATTATCCCTGCTGAAGGCCCATGGCTGGACGGAGGCACCGACCCACAGAATGTGATTCGCCTAAAAGTTCACCAGTCGAAGCAGTTGCCGATTACCCAGATAATCAAGGCGTTTGCGGCGTATGAGGAAGCCCGCGTGCCTGCCGAGCTGGAGCTGGAACGCGCCGTTGGCTGGCGTGTGCTGGAAAAAGTGCAGTACGAGGGCAGAACATTGCTGGAGCCGGGCGACCTACTAACCTACGAGTTGCTAGAGAATCTCCCTGAGGGGGCGCGTACCCTGCGCGTGCGGTGCGAGCCTCCCTACGATCCCCTTCGGGGTCTGACCAACGACGCTCTTATTGCGATGTTCGGACGCCCGCGCGAGCGGCGCGAAATCCCACGCGAACTCACCCTCCACACCCCAAAAGAGGGCGACTTGGTGGGCAAGATTGCCGCCGAGACGATTACCAACACGAAAGGCAAGCCTCTTGTGCAGGCAGGCGAGGTCATCAACGAGCAGACCGCCAAACAGATTGCCAAGCTCAAGCTGCCCGAAGTGCGCGTGCGCTTCATCGAGGTGCAGGGAGGCGACATCGAGCTTCCCCCGCTGCTCAAAGCGACGCTCGACGCCGACCCGACCACCGACTCGCGCGAGGCTGTGCTGGACTTCTATCGCCGCATGCGTCCGGGCGACCCCGCTGTTGAGGAGAATGTGCGCAACCTGTTCTACGGGCTGGTGCTGGATCCGCGCCGCTACGACTTGGGGCGCGTCGGACGCTACCAGATTAACCGCAAGCTTCGACACGATATCCCGCTTGGGGTGCGCCACCTCACGGTGCCCGACTTGATTCTCGCGCTACGCCACCTGTTGGAGATGGCGGAAGATAAACACGAGTACGAAGACACCGACCATCTCGCGAACAAGCGCGTGCGCTCGGTGGGCGAGCTGCTTCAAGCACACCTGCGCGCGGCATTCTTGAAATTGGAGAAAACCGCCCGTGAGAAAATGACCGCCGCGGAAGATGTGTCGCAGATCCTGCCAAATGTTGTGCTGAGCGTCAAGCCCGTCACGAATGCGCTGCAGACCTTCTTCGCCACCAACCCGCTGTCAACCTTCATGGATCAGACCAACCCGCTCTCGGAGTTGGCGAACAAGCGACGCCTCTCGGTGCTGGGACCTGGCGGCTTGAACCGTCAGAGCATCCCACCGCAGGTGCGCAACATCACCCCCTCCCAGTACGGGCGCATCTGCCCCATTGAGACCCCTGAAGGTCAAAACATCGGGCTGGTGACCCAGATGACGCTTTATGCGTATGTGGACGAGTTCGGTTTCCTGCGCACGCCCTACCGAGTCGTGCGCAAAGGTAAGGTCACAGACAAGGTGGTGTACCTCCCTGCTGACGAGGACGAAAGCGCGTATATCGCGCCTGCCGATATCCCAGTGGATGAGAACGGCTACCTCCCAGAGATGGTTCAAGTGCGCTGGCGCGACGAGTACCCCATCGTGCCGCGCGAACAGGTGCAATATATGGATGTCAACCCTGCGCAGGTGTTCTCCGTATCGGCGACGATGATCTCGTTCTTGGAACACGACGACGCGGGGCGCGCGCTGATGGGGTCGAACATGCAGCGTCAGGGCGTGCCGCTGATTAATCCCGAAGCGCCGCTGGTGCACACCGGCATCGAGCGCGTCGCTGCCAAATACGCACAGAGCCTTATCACGGCGCGCGCGACGGGGCGCGTGAAATATGTCTCCGCGACCGAGATCCGCATCGAGCGCGAGGAAGACGGCACAATCGATGTCTATCGCCTGCCCCACCTCGTGCAATCGAACAAGGGCACTTGCTTTACCTTCCTGCCCAAAGTGAAACTGGGGCAGCGCGTACGCGCCGGCGACATCATCGCCGACGGCCCCTCCACCGAGAACGGCGAACTCGCGCTGGGACGCAACATCCTCGTCGCGTTCCTGCCCGCTGGCGGCTATAACTACGAAGATGCCGTGTTCGTCTCACAACGCCTGCTGTACGACGACACTTACACCAGCATCCACTTGGAAAGCTACCAGACCGACGCGACCGATACCAAACTTGGTCCTGAAGAGATTACGAATGACATCCCGAATGTCGGCGAGGAGGCGCGACGCGACCTGGACGAGAACGGCATCATCCGCATCGGCGCGGAGGTCAAACCCGACGATATCCTCGTAGGCAAAATTCAGCCAAAGGGGCAGACCGAGGGCAGCACCGAACAGAAACTGGTGCGCATCATCTTCGGCGGTAAGGCGGAGGAGATGCGCGATGTGTCGCTGCGCCTGCCTCACGGCGAGCGCGGCTTTGTGGTGCGCGTGACGCAGTTTGCCCGATTCAAGTATGAGTGCGAAAACTGCAAGAGCCTGTTCTATCGCGCCAAGCCGATGGAGTCCAAAACCTGCCCGCGCTGCCACGGCGTACTCCGCCAACTGGAGGAGGACGAACTACCACCGAGCGTGAATCACCGCGTGCGCGTCACGGTCGCCACCCGCCGCCCGCTCACCGAAGGGGACAAGATGGCAGGTAGGCACGGCAACAAAGGCGTCATCTCGAAGATTCAGCCTGTGGAAGATATGCCGTTCTTGATGGACGGCACGCCGATTGACATCGTGTTGAACCCGCTCGGTGTGCCCTCGCGCATGAACATCGGGCAGATTCTGGAGTTCCACCTCGGGCTGGTCGCCAAAGAGCTGGGCATACGCTTCAAAACGCCTGTGTTTCAGAGTTCCACACCTGAGGAGATTAAGCAGGAGATGCGCTATTTAGCCGACCGCTTGCGTCGGAAAGCGTTGCGCATCTTACTGGATCATGAACTCCGCCTGTGCGACGAGTCGGGCAAACCGGTGGAGTGGGGGTATCGGGCAAGCTTCGACGAGGCGATGGAGGCCGTGCGCGTCGCGTTGCAGCACGCGCCCGAGTCGGAGCTCAGACGCATCGCCGATCGCCTTGCGCTCGCCGACAAAAAGACGCCCAGCGTCGACGCGCTGGTAGACGCCATCCGCCAGCGCGCTATCGACCGCGCAGGCTTCGACCCGGAAACGGGCAAGGTCATTCTGCGCGATGGGCGCACGGGCGAGCCGTTCGGCAACCCTGTCGCCGTGGGCTATCTCTACATCCTGAAACTGGAACACCTCGCCGAAGAGAAAATCCACGCCCGCTCTATCGGCCCCTACTCGCTGATTACGCAGCAGCCGCTCGGAGGCAAAGCGCAGTTCGGCGGGCAGCGACTCGGCGAGATGGAAGTCTGGGCGCTCGAAGCCTACGGCGCCGCCCACACCCTGCAAGAGATGCTCACCATCAAGTCCGATGATGTGACCGGGCGCGTCCACACCTTCGAAGCCATCATCAAAGGCGCGCCTGTAATCCAACCCTCCGTGCCCGAATCGTTTAAGATTTTGGTCAACGAGCTGCGCGCGCTCGCGCTCAAAGTGCAGATTATCGATGAAAACAATGTTGCGCACGACCTGCGCAGTCTCGAAGACCTCGACACGATTGATGAACCGAAACCCAAGGCGCTGCTGGAGGAGCTCCCCACCAGCGCGCTCATCGACGGCAACGCATGAGGTGAAACTCTATGGCGGACATCTCGCGGATCAAGGCGCTCAAAATCGGATTAGCCTCGCCCGACGATATTCGGGCATGGTCGTTTGGCGAAGTCAAAAAGCCCGAGACGATCAACTACCGCACCTTCAAACCCGAACGCGACGGGCTGTTTTGTGAACGCATCTTTGGTCCCACGCGCGACTGGGAATGCTCCTGCGGACGCTATAAGCGCGTGAAGAACAAGGGCATCCGCTGCGAGCGGTGCGGCGTGGAGGTCACCCGCGCCCGCGTGCGCCGCGAACGCATGGGACATATCGAACTCGCCGCGCCCGTGTGCCACCTGTGGTATCTCCGAGGGCAACCCCCCAGCCCGCTCGGATTGCTCCTCGACATCTCCCCGCGCCAACTGGAGAAGGTCATCTACTTCACCAACTACATGGTCATCGATATCGATCGGGCGGCGATTGAGCAGAATCTGGGCGACCTGCAACGAATGGTCGAGGAGGAGAAACGCAACTTCGACGCGGAGATTGAGCGCGTGTTTCGGGAGCTGGACGCGCGACTGGAGCGTGAGCTGGAAGAGGGACGCGACACGCTCACCGAGCAGCAAATCGCCGAGCGCGTGCGGATGTACGAAAGCCGCAAAGAGAGCGAACGACGCGAACGCGCCGCGATGCTCCAAGAGATGGAGAAAGCCATCGAGCGTCTCGCAAAACTCCAACAGTATGAGCTGTTGGACGAGAGCACGTGGCAGGGCATCGAGCAGCTGCTTATAACAGGCGCACGGAAGCTGCAACGCGACCTACGCCCCCTTGTGCGCGTCGGGCAAGGCGCAGAAGCCATCCGCGAACTGCTCAAGCAAATCGACCTCGAAAAACTCGACCGCGAGCTGCGCGAGGAGATTAGCAAGACACAGGGCACACGCCGTGCGCGCGCCATCAAACGCCTCGAAATCGTGGAGGCGCTCAAAAACAGCAAAACCCGCCCAGAGTGGATGATCCTTGAAGCGGTCCCCGTGCTTCCCCCAGAACTGCGCCCGATGGTGCAACTCGACGGCGGACGCTTCGCCACCAGCGACCTCAACGACCTCTATCGGCGCATCGTCAACCGCAATAATCGCTTGCGCAGAATCATCGAAATCCGCGCCCCCAAGAGCATCCTCAACTCGGAGAAGCGACTGCTTCAAGAAGCTGTGGACGCGCTTATCGACAACTCCAAACGCGCTAAGCCCGTCACCGGCTCAGGTGGACGCCCCCTCAAGTCGCTCTCGGATATGCTCAAAGGCAAAGAGGGACGCTTCCGCAAGAACCTGCTCGGCAAGCGCGTGGACTACTCAGGACGCTCGGTCATCGTGGTCGGTCCGAACTTGAAGCTCCACCAGTGCGGGCTGCCCAAAGAGATGGCGCTGGAGCTGTTCAAGCCGTTCGTGATGCAACGACTCATCCGCGACCAGCTTGCCAACAATGTCAAAAACGCGAAGAACGCCATCGACCGCCAGCTGCCTGAAGTGTGGAAAGCGCTGGAGGCAGTGATTAAGGAGCATCCCGTGCTGCTGAACCGTGCGCCGACGCTGCACCGTCTCGGTATCCAGGCGTTCGAGCCGATTCTGGTGGAGGGTAAGGCAATCCAGCTCCACCCGCTGGTGTGCCATGCCTACAACGCCGACTTCGACGGCGACCAGATGGCGGTGCATGTGCCTTTATCCTATCCGGCGCAGGCGGAGGCGCGCATGCTGATGCTTTCCACGCATAACCTGTTCAAACCTGCCGACGGCTCGCCAGTCGTTTCGCCCTTGCAGGACATCGTGCTGGGCGCGTACTACCTCACGATGAACGACCCGCAGCATCAGCAGGAGGTGCGCTTCCACTTCGCCAACCCTGAAGAGGCGCGTCTGGCGTTCGAACGCGGCGAGGCACGCCTGCACGAACCCGTCATGGTGCGACTTGTGCGCCCTGGCAGCGACGAGCCAGAGTTCACGCAGACCACTATCGGGCGGCTCCTTTTCCACGAGATTATGCCCGACCAACTGCGCTATCACCCTGAGTGGCTCAACACGGTGTTCAACAAGAAGATGCTCTCGGCGGTAATCCGCGAGGTCTACCAGACTTGCGGCCATGCGCGCACCGTGCGTTTCCTGGACGACCTCAAGGCGCTTGGCTTCGAGTGGAGCTTGCGCGGCGGCATCACTTTCGCCCTCGCCGACATGGCGGTTCCGCAGCAGCGCGACGCCATTCTGCAAAAAGCCTCGGAGGAAGCCCGACTCATCGACGAGCTCTACGACCGTGGCGAGCTGACCCAAGACGAGAAACGCCAACGCAAAATTGAACTCTGGCAGCGCGTTTACGACGAGGTGTCCAAAGTCATGCTCGAGGAGTTGCGCGACGATAACCCGCTGTTTATCATCACCGATTCGGGCGCGCGTGGCTCCACGAAGCAGCTGGCGCAGCTGGTTGGCATGCGCGGCTTGATGATGGGCGGCTTCGACTTTCGCTCTGGGGGCGAGCGACTCGTGGAAGAGTTGCCTGTGCAGCACAACTTCCAAGAGGGCTTAACCACGCTGGAATACTTTGTGTCGGGCTATGGCGCGCGGCGCGGACTGGCAAGCACCGCCCTGCTCACGGCGAACGCAGGATACCTCACCCGACGCATGTGCGATGTCGCGCAGGATGTCGTCGTGCGCATCCGCGACTGCAATACGCCAGAAGGCATCGTGGTCAGCCGCATCGAGCGCGAAGGCGACCTTATCGAGACGCTGTTCCAGCGCATTCGCGGGCGCACCGCGCGACGCGACCTCCACCACCCCCTCACAGGGGAACCGCTGGTTCGAGAAAATGAGATTATCTCCGAAGCGGTCGCAACGCAAATCGACGCACTGGCACAGGCAACCGAGCAGTTTACGCAAACCCTGCGCGAACTGGCTGCGAAAGATGCGGGCGAACTGTTCACGCCCGATGACGACCAGCCACTCAAGGACCCCTTCACGGGCGAGGTGCTGCTGGGGCCGTATGAACCGATTGAACCGTCTGTTATCGACCGCTTGCATGCACGACGCGACGAAATCCACACGCTTTGGACGCAGGCGGGCTTCGAGTGGGTCGAACATGACCGCGTAGGGGTGCCGATACGCTCGCCGCTCACCTGCAACGCGCGACTTGGCGTCTGCGCCCAGTGCTACGGGTTGGATATGGGCACGCTGCGTCCTGTGGAGCTCGGCACGGCGGTCGGCATCATCGCTGCCGAATCCATCGGCGAGCCAGGCACCCAGCTTACCATGCGCGTGTTCCACACGGGCGGCGTGGCAGGCGCAGGACAGCAAATCGCCGGCTTCAAAATCGGCGGCGCACGCACCCTCGCCGCCACCGAACTCGAAGAACGCGGCGAAATCCAGGAAGTCATCGACCTCGGACGCGAACAGAAACAGGTGCTGCTCGAAGTCGCTTCGAACCTACTCGGCAAGCCCGTGCCGACCTTCGCAGGGGAAGACCCCTCCACCAGCGAAGGTGAAGAGAAACTCGTCAAACGCACCCGCGACTCGCTGCGTAAACTCGCGAAACTCCAAGAACCCCCCAACACGGGCATCAACCGGGTTGAGGAACTCTTCGAAGCGCGTAAGCCCAAGGGCGAAGCGATTACCGTCGACTATGAAGGCGAGGTGGTGGATATCGTCCGTCGACGCGGAGGACGCTGGGTGATGATTAAAGCCACCTTGCCTGTCAGCGAGATGCTCGTGGGCAAGATGAGCCTGGAGGCAGTTGAAGACCCCAGCACAGGAGCTATCATTCTGGACGAGTTAGAGGAGATCCGCTCAGCGCAGGTGAACCGCCTCTTGGAAGCGGGCGTCGAGCGCGTGACCGTGCTGGATGCCGTGCTGGTGCCACCGCTCGGCTCGCTGGAAGTGGTCAAAGGCGATACCGTACTCCCTGGCGACCGCCTGACGCCCGGCCCGCTGAACCCGCACGAGCTGCTCCGCCTGCGCGGCGTGCGCGGCGTGCAAGAATACCTCATCCAAGAGATTCAAGCGGTCTACAAGGCGCAGGGCGTCGACATCGACGATAAGCACCTCGAAATCATTATCCGCCAGATGCTGCGCAAACGGCGCATCATCGACCCTGGCGATACCTTTTTCCTGCCAGGGCAGACCGTCGATAGGTTCCTGTTCGAGGAGACGAACCAGAAGATGCTCGAGGAGGGCAAGCGTCCCGCGACAGCGGAATGGGTGCTTCTGGGCGTTTCGGACGCCGCGCAGCAGACCGAGTCGTTCCTCTCCGCCGCGTCGTTCCAGCGCACGGTCAAAGCGCTTACCGACGCTGCCGTGCGCGGCAAGGTGGACGAACTCGTCGGCTTGAAAGAGAATGTGATTATCGGGCGGCTCATCCCCGCGGGCACAGGCTATGTGAAGCCGCGCTTCCAACCGAAGTTCGAGTGGGGCGCACGCGCCACCGAAGCTGCCGTAGAGACCCGCGAGCCAACTCTGGGGAGCGTGTTCGCCGAAGAGCTCTCCCAGGCCGATGACGCGGTATCCGCAGCCGAGTTGGAGACAGCTCTGACGGAAGCGCCGCCGAGCCTGCAGGACGCCGACCCCATCTCCCCACAGGCGTCCACCCCGCCTGACGACGCGACCAACGCCGACAACGGCAAGCCGAAGTCCAAACGCACACGCAAGCAGAATGACGCAGAATAACCCGACGCGATGGCGACAGCCAGCGGGTGCGATGTCCTTCTAAGGCGTCGCTGTGCCCCTTGCCAGCCAACCGCTGCAAGGGGCCACCTCGCTGTCCGCCGTCGGTTTCTGGTAAACTGTATCTATGGTTGCGTTGACGCCTGTGAGACGCTGCGAGGCGACGCCGTCGATCCCCTTCGGGGAGCTGCGCGGGGTTGACCTTGCCGATCGCCGCACGCTGCGAGGCCTCATCCCCAAAGCCGGGCAGATGTGGCGCACGGTTCCCCCAGTGAACGCCTACGAACTCCAGCAACGCTGCGAGTGGCTCGGTAAGCGCAGTATCAAGCACGAGAGCAAGCTCTTCGCGCTGCGCCTTGCAATTCGCATGTGCGACCTGACGACATTGGAGGGCGCGGATACCGAAGAGAAGGTCAGGCGTTTATGCAGTCGCGCCCGCCACCCCTACACGCCGCGCGCGGGCATGCCCGACCCTGAGACCGTCGCGGCACCCCCTGTCGCCGCCGTGTGCGTGTACCCCAACTTCATCGCCGTTGCCAAAGACGCCCTGCAAGGCACCACCATCAAGGTCGCCGCCGTCGGCACAGCGTTCCCCTCAGGGCAATATCCGTTCCACCTGCGCCTTGCCGATGTGAAGTGGGCAATCCGCGAGGGCGCAGACGAAATCGACATGGTCATCAATCGCGGCGCGTTCCTGCACGGCGAGTATCGGCGCGTGTTCGACGAAATCGCGAAAGTAAAAGACGCCTGCGGCGAGCGCGTCCACCTGAAAGTGATTCTGGAGACGGGGGAACTGGGCGACTACGACGCGATACGCAAAGCGGCGCACATCGCGCTGATGGCAGGTGCGGACTTCATCAAGACCAGCACGGGCAAGGTTCAACCCGCCGCCACCCTCCCTACAACGCTGGTGATGCTGGAAGCGATACGCGACTTCTACGATGCCACAGGGCGCGCCGTGGGAATGAAGCCTGCAGGCGGTATCCGCACCGCAAAAGACGCCATTCGCTATCTGGTGCTGCTCTATGAAACGCTCGGCGACGAATGGCTCACCCCCGAACGGTTCCGTTTCGGCGCAAGCGCCCTGCTGAACGACCTGGTGCGCCAGATAGTCAAGCAGCTCACAAGTGCCTACCGCGCCGAAGACGAGTTCTCGTATGACTGACCGTACAGTCAAAATCCACGCGAATTCATCGGAATACATGCAGGAATCGAGAAAGTGGAGGCGTAATCTAAACACTGCAACGAGGGTTTCCGAACGAGGAGCAGCGAAGCTAACTCCCAAAAGCTGCTCTATCCCCAACAGAAACCCTTTGTTTGCAACCAGTGTCTAACACTCTGTCGAGGAGGAGCAACCATGCGAAGAGGCTTTACGCTAATTGAGCTGCTGGTCGTCATTGCGATCATCGCCATCCTGGCGGCGATCTTGTTCCCCGTGTTCGCTCAGGCACGCGAATCGGCGCGCAAGACCCAGTGTCTGAGCAACGGTAAGAACTGGGCGCTCGCCATCCAGATGTATGTGCAGGACTACGACGAGAAGTTCCCGTTCGCGATTTACGACACCGCTGTCAACAGCGCAGGGCAGCGATGCCAATACACGATGATTAGCGCGACCTACCCCTACGCAAAGAACAAGGACATCCTGCGCTGCCCGTCCGACGGTCAGCCGATGGATCTGCATGGCGGCATTTTGGCGCTCGCCAGCACGCTCCAGACACCAGGCGGCGAATGCTCCCAAATCGGTAAACTCAGTTATATGTTCAACTTTGACCTTGCCATTCCCGGACAGCATATCCTGAACACCGACTGGAACCGTTGCCCTGCTAAACGCAACCCTGTCAACTTAGCCGAGCTGAAGTTCCCTGCAGAGACGATTATGATGTTCGATGGTCACCTAATGATTATTTTCAACGGCAACTGTGGGAGCGTGATAGGGATGGACGCGCTGGAGGTGCCGATTCAGGCACGCCACACGCAGACCGCGATGGTGAACTACGCGGATGGACACTCCAAGGTGTTGAAAGTGCGCCGCGAGCAGCCGAACTGCACCTACCGCTACTTGACGGGCAACACGCTCGACTCGCTGCGGGAGGCGCGCCCGTGGTGCTTGGGCGAGGGGCCGTACCTGCGCCGCTGCGAGCGGACTGCGCCCCAACCCTGTGTGTTCCAGGTGCAGGGGATCGTGGATGAGGACAATCTGGGCAAGTGCTACCGCCCTGCACGCGAGTGCAATTGAGCGGTGGTACTCACTCCTCGTGCGTGGATTTTGCTGGGATTGGGCGGGCTGGCCGCCTTAGTGGGGGCGGTCCGCCCCGATTGGTTAGGGCTGGTCCTGCTTGTAGACCTATTGGCGATTCTGGCGATAACGGTGGACGCACTGACGCTGCCCCGTGCCGACGCTTTTCGCGTGCAGCGCAGGCACGAGCGTGTGCTGTCGGTCGGGGCAGCGAATCGGATCGAGTTGCACTTGGAGCATATGCTGACCACGCCGCGTCGCGCCCGCCTACGCGACGAGCCACCGCCACTCTGCGACTACGACCAGCGCGAGTTCCACCTCCTCCTTCAGCCCCACCTGCCCGCGCAGGTCGCCTATCACCTTAAGCCGCGCTATCGGGGCGAGGCGCGGTTCGAAGATGTGTTTGTGCGCGTGGAGGGGCGATTCGGGCTGACCGCGCGCGACTACCGCTTGCCCGCCCGCGAAGTCGCACCAGTGTACCCCAACCTGCTGCAGATGCGCGAGTACGACCTGCTGCGTCATCGCGGACGCTTGCAGCAGATGGGCTTCCGCCAGCTGCGCCTGCGCGGACAGGGCACGGAGTTCGAATCGCTGCGCGAATATACCCCCGACGATGAGTTCCGCCGAATCGATTGGAAAGCCACTGCCCGACGCGGCAAGCCCATCGTGCGCGACTATCAGACCGAACGGAGCCAGAATGTGATCCTCATGCTGGATGCAGGGCGCACCATGCTGGCGGAAGTGGAGGGCAGGCGCAAATTCGACGCGGTGTTGAACGCCGCGCTGATGCTTGCCTATGTCGCCGTGCAAATGGACGACAAGGTGGGCGCAGTGGTGTTCGCGGACGAAATCGACCTGTTTAGCCCGCCGCAGCGCGGGCGAGCGCAGGTGGGCAAACTCGTCGACGCCTTGCACGATGCCCAGCCACGCATGGTGGAATCGGACTACCTGTATGCAGCAACCTACTTGGCGAAGCGGTGGCGCAAACGCTCGCTAATTGCGCTGTTTACCGACCTGATTGACCCCGACACCTCACGAATGTTGCTCCACGCCGTCGGCGCACTGCGCAAGCAGCATCTGTGCGTGGCGATAACGGTGTCCGACCCGCGCCTGCATGCATGGCAGCAGCAGACGCCTGACACGCCTGTGGAACTCTATCGTCGCGCCGTCGCCACCCAGGTGCTTGACGACCGACTCGCGGCGATGCGCACGCTGGAGCGCATGGGCGTCCACTGTATCGACGCCGACCCCGACACCCTTGTGGCGAACTTGGTGAACTATTACCTGCAGGTGAAGGCGCGCGGCGGGTTGTAGCTACGCCTCGCCTTCATACCTCGGCGTTGGCTTGCCAAACACGCGCACAATCGCGCCCAGCACCACAACGCCCAGCAGTAGCGCACCCCACACGGGCAAGCCGAACCCTGTCGCCACATCGCCTATCAGCCACGCCACCGCGCCCACCACCAGCGCGTAGGGCAACTGCGTGCGCACATGGTCGATGTGGTCGGACCCCGCGAAAATGGACGACAGCACCGTCGTATCTGAAATCGGCGAGCAGTGGTCTCCGAAAGTTGCGCCTGCCAGCACGGACGAAAGCGTCGCAAGCAGATAGAACTGTTGCGTGGAAGCGTCCAGCCCCGCGGTCAGCGTGTGCGCCAGCGGAATCGCCAGCGGCATTAGGATACTCATCGTGCCCCACGAACTGCCTATCGCGAAACTAATCCCCGCGGCGATTAGCGTGGTGAGCGCAGGTAGCCAAGCGGGACTGAGGTTGCCCTGAAGCGCTTGCACCAGATACTGGGCCGTGTGCAACGCCTCGCAGACATCACCGAGGCTCCACGCCAAGCCGAGAATGACCACTGCCAACACCATCGCGCGTGCGCCGCCAACCCATGCGTCAAACGCCTCGCGCAAGTTCAAGGCTCGCGTGGGCACGACACAGACGAACGCCACCCCACACCCCACCAGCGCACCCCATGTCAGACTGAGATACGAGTTCGCATGGGACAGCACCGAGCGGAGCGTAATCGCCTCGCCCGCACCGAGCGCACCGTAGTAGCCTGTGTAGATTAACCCACCCAGCGCCCCACCCAGCGCAGCGAGGAGCGGCAGCAGCGCGCTCCACACGCTCCCATGCAGGTGGTCAGGCGGTAGCAACTCCGCCGATTCGTAGTTCGCTAAGGGCGATGCCGTGTCTGCCAGCACTTTACCCGTCTCGCGGGCACGCCGCTCCGCACGGTACATCGCCCCGAAATCGCGCCCCCAAATCAGCAGCCACGCAATAAACACCAGCGCGAAAATCGGATAGAACCGATATGGCAGGCTCATCAAAAACGCCCAGTACGGCTCCAAACCAATCCCTGCGGCTTTGAAACTGTCGGCAATCAGCGACACTTCGAAGCCGATCCAAGTGCCAATTAACGCGAGGTTCGCTACAGGCGCTGCGGTCGAGTCGACGAGATACGCCAGTTTCTCGCGGGAGACGCGGAATCGGTCGGCTAAGGGGCGCAGCGTCGCCCCCACAAACAGCGTGTTGGCGTAGTCGTCGATGAAGAGGATGAGTCCCATCAAGTAGGCGCTGAGCTGCACGCCGCGGTCGGAGCGCACGCGGCGGCTCAGCACCCGCACAATCGCCTTCAGTCCGCCCGCGCGGGTGATGACGCCCACCATGCCACCCAGCAGCACCGTGAAGCCGATGATTTGTAGATGGTCGCGGTCGGCGTAGGCATCCAGCAGGTAGGTGTCTACCACGCGCAGGAGTGCTGTGAACGGGTCCGCCCCTGCAATCATCCACGCGCCCAGCCACACCCCTCCCAGCAACGCCAGCACCACCTGCCGTAGGAGCAGTGCCAGTATAACCGCCAAGATGGGGGGTAGCAGGCTCCACCACGCGGGGATGACGCGCACCAACCCCTCCCCCGACACCGCTCCTACCTGCCACTGATAGCGTAGCACGCCCAGCGTATCGAGGCGCACCCGTTGCTCGAACGCGCCCGACTCGTCAGTGCGCGCCTCAGTCGACAGCGTGATTTCACCCTGAGCGTTCCGAAACTGAATTCGCGCGGTGGCACGCGGGGGCAAGCCGTCGCCGCGAAGGGTGAGAGGCACCCCTGAGAGGGCAACGGAGGGAACCGTGACCTCTGCGGCGTAAGCGCACGCCCCGAACTGGCAAACCGCAATCAGAAGAATAAGCGCGGGATACGAAAGCCTGAGGGGAATCCGCTTCACTGCTTACCCCCACCCGTCAACGCTTTTCGCAACTCCAGCGCGGCTGGGTGCCCCGGCTGTAAGGCAAGGGCTTTCTCCAGCTCCACCAGCGCGTCGTCCCTCTGCCCCAACTTCGCGTAGACCGCAGCGAGGTGATAGCGCAAGTCGGCGGTGTCGGGCGCGGTTTGCACAGCAATACGCAGCTCGCGAAGAGCTTCCTCGTACCGACCCAGCTTATACAGTACCCAGCCGTGCGTGTCGTGATATGCGCCGACATTCGACTTGATGGCAATCGCCCGCCTAATGAGTCGCAACGCCTTCTCCAGGTCGCGGTTGTCCTCCGCCAGCGCGTAAGCGTAGTCGTTCATCGCGAGGTGGTTGTTCGGGTCCAGCTCCAGCGCTTTCTCGAACCACCGCGCATACACATCGCTCTTACCTGAGAGGAACGCCAGCGTGCCCAGCACTTGATAGTAGCCCGCGCGGTCGATGGCCACTTTCATTTCGTTTGCACGCGGTTCATACTGCACGAGGAACTCGTACGCCTGCGCGACGGGGCGGTTGGGCTGGCGCATGTACGCCTTGTAGACCTCCTGTAGCGCCACAGTGAGGTTGGGCGATTGCTCTACATACTGCTTGAACAGTTCCGCCGCGCCTGCGTAGTCGCGTGCTTCTAACTTTTGCACGCCCTGCTGCAGCAGTCCCTGCTCAGCACGCGCCTCCTCCTTCCGTCCACAGCCTGCCAATATCAGAGTCGCTGCAAGCAACCAGTACAGTTGTCGCATAGCGGATATTATACATTCGGCGTGCGCCGCGCCTCTATTGTGAACGACAGCCCCATCACGTTGATGGTGCCTGTGAGCCTATCGCCCGCGACGGTGGCGTTGACCGTGATGCTCATCCCGCCCATTTCGAGGGTGAGTGTGAGCGTATCGCCGTCGGGCGCGGCGATGCTGAACTCTTGCGAACCCAGCAGCGTCTCCAGCGTCCCGACGAGCTGTCCGCCCTCTTGGCGGATGCGCAGGGTGAACGGCACGCCTTCGGGGGGCAAGGGGTCGCCGCC
>CALAMM010000014.1 GCA_937925775.1 uncultured Fimbriimonadales bacterium | reverse complement strand
CCGCAAATAGCGCAATTCGCATCGCTAAACCTCCTGTGTTAGTTGCCCGTGAGGGCGCGTGAAAAGCTGCGTGTGCAACAAGCGCGGACGCGCGGGAAGCGCGTCTATTTTAGGGAAGCGAGAGGGAGGTTAGCAGGGCGGTGCGCGGGGGATACGAGGTTGAAAGGCAAGGGTATCGTGGGGTAGAGGCGTTTCGGGATTGAGAAGGGGTTGCAGACTATCCCACGCGATGGCGCTGGCGCAAAGGGTCGGCAACGCAGTGAGCGGTTCTGACGCGGGCGTTTTTTGCAGCACACAAACAAGACAGTCGCTGTCGTGCGCCTGCAACGGATCGTGCGTGAGCGGGTGCAGCACGCTCGCCGTGAGGAACAGCGCCGCCCACAGCACGCTTAGCCACTGCGCCGCACGGAATGCCCAGCGTCGCATCGCATGCATAGTATACCCCAAGTGGGCATTTGGATTCAAGTGAATAGATGTCCCTCACCCCCACCCCTGATAAGGGTACAGAAGTTGGGTTGGCGCGGGCGTGGGCATATCCCCCTGCGTCCTCCCTTCGTGTTGTCGGCGGGGACGCCGACAACCGAATCCGATGCAACGCCATGCCCGGCGTCGCGTTGTGCCTCGCTTCGTAGCGTTGGCATCTCCACCGACGCTACGAGAATCGTATGGCTGGGGCATCTTCCTGGGCACCCCGTGAACCCAAAAATGTACCCTTGTTAGAAGGGGGCTGGGGATGAGGGCAATTCGCTCACTTTCATAAATAGCCTTAACGCACCTTTTACATAACCATAGGTACATTTCAGGTATTATGGAAGGGCCGATGGAACACTTATCGCGGCGCGAGGTTCTGAAAGGGCTGGGCACTGCGAGTTTGGGCGTGGCGGCGTGGTTGACCTTGCGGAGCGCGATCGACGCTTCTCCCAATCCGCAGCGTAAGCGCGTGCTGCGCATCGCCCATATCACGGACTTTCATCTTGCCCCAGAAGGGGTCTCCGTGCGCGGCTTTTTCAACTGCTTGCAGACGATTTACGAGACGCAGCCGCGCCCTGACCTGATTCTGAACGGGGGCGACGCCGTCTCGGATGTGTTCGCCCAGAACGAGACGCGCGCCAAGACCCTGTTTGAGCTGTGGGGGCGCATTCTCAAAGAGCGCATCGAAATCCCCATCCGCCACTGCATCGGCAATCACGATGTGTGGGGCTGGAACCGCGAGCGCAGCGGCTGCACAGGCAACGAGCCGAAGTACGGCAAACGGTGGGCGATGGAGCTGTACGAGCTGGAGAAGCCCTACTACAGCTTCGAACAGGCAGGCTGGAAGTTTCTCGTGCTGGACGGAACCTATCCGCACGGCAACGATTACAAAGCGCGCTTGGATGATGAGCAGTTCGAGTGGCTCAAAGCTGAGTTGCAGCGCACGCCCCCCACAACGCCGATTCTGGTGCTGTCGCATATGCCGATTGTGTCGGCATGTGCGCTGTTCGACGGCGAGAACGAGAGGTCGGGCGACTGGGTGGTGCCGGGCGCGTGGGTACATATCGATGCGCGGCGCATCGTGGAGCTGTTTCATCAGCATAAAAATGTGAAGCTCTGCCTCAGCGGGCACATCCACCTGTTTGACCGCGTGGTTTACAATCAGGTGACCTACATCTGCGACGGCGCGGTGAGCGGGCGGTGGTGGGGAGGGAGCTACCACCAGACCCCGCCAGGGTGGGGCTTGATTGACCTCTACGATGACGGCTCGTTCGAGCACGAGTATCGGGGCTATCCGTTTCCGACGGTCGGTTAGAGCGTAAAGGGTTTCCCTGCGTTTGCCGACAATCTGGGGTGTGGATTGGCAGGCGGCGAAGGAAGCGGTGCGCCATGCGGACCTTGTGCGCGTACATGGGCGCGTGGTAGGGGCGGTCGGATTGCTTATCGAGTCGCAGGGGCCGCCCGCGAAGCTGGGCGAGATTTGTCTGATAGAGCGCGGCAGGCACGCGGCGCCGCTGCCAGTGGAGGTGGTCGGGTTTCGGAACGGGCGCACGCTGCTGACGCCGCTGGGCGAGCTGACAGGGGTCGCGCCTGGCAGTGAGGTAATCCCGACGCGCCAAACCGCCTCAGTGGGCGTCTCGGAGGCGTTGTTAGGGCGCGTGTTGGACGGGCTGGGCAACCCGATTGACGGCAAACCTGCGCCTGCGCCAACCGCACGATACCCCCTGCTCGCCGACGCGCCTCCTGCACTGGAGCGTCCACCCCTGCGTACTCCGCTGCCCCTGGGCGTGCGCGCTATTGACGCGCTCCTCACCTGCGCCTACGGACAGCGCATCGGCATCTTCGCAGGGAGCGGCGTGGGCAAAAGCACGCTGATGGGGATGATCGCCCGCAATACCGCCGCCGAAGTGAGTGTGATTGCGCTCATCGGCGAGCGCGGGCGCGAAGTGCGCGAATTCATCGAGGACAGCCTCGGCGAAGAGGGACTGCAACGCGCCGTGCTGGTGGTCGCCACCTCCGACCAGCCCGCAATCGTACGCCAAAAAGCGGCGTTCACGGCAACGGCTATCGCCGAATATTTTCGCGATCAGGGCAAGCAGGTCGTGCTGATGATGGACTCGCTGACCCGCTTGGCGATGGCGCAGCGCGAAATCGGGCTGTCGGCAGGGGAACCACCCGCCGCGCGCGGCTACACCCCCTCCGTGTTCGCCCTCTTGCCCCGACTGCTCGAACGCGCAGGACGCACAGCAAAGGGAAGTATCACGGGCATCTACACCGTGCTTGTGGACGGCGATGACCTCAACGACCCGATTGCCGACACGGCACGGGCAATCTTGGACGGGCATATCGTGCTGTCGCGCACCCTCGCGCAACAGGGACACTACCCGCCTATCGATGTGTTGGCGAGCCTCTCGCGCGTGATGCCCAACATCGCCGCGCCCGAACACCTGCAGGCAGCAAACCGATTGCGCCAACTACTCGCCGCCTATCGCGACGCCGAAGACCTCATCGCCATCGGCGCGTATCAACAGGGTGCGAACCCGCTGGTGGACGAAGCAGTGGCTCGCCTCGGCGCGATACGCGCCTTCCTCCAGCAAAGTCGCAACGAGCATCCCACGCTCGAAGAGACGCTCCAGCAGCTCTACGCACTGGTCGCTTAACTGCCCCCATGCAAGATATGCAGTTCAGCGACCAAGCAGCGCGCAGAAGTTCTGCAGGATTTGCAGCCCTGTCTCGCCGCTCTTTTCTGGGTGGAACTGTACGGCGTGGAGATTCTCGCTGGCAACAGCGCAGGCGAAGCGCACGCCGTAGTCGCAATATGCCGTGACGATGCGCTCGTCATCAGGCTGAGGGTAGAAGGAGTGAACAAAATAGACATACGCGCCGTCGGCGACACCCTGCCACAGCAGGTAGTCTGGCTGGGCAAGGCGCAGACGGCTCCAGCCAATATGGGGAACACGCAGGGGAAACCGAGACCGCTCGCGAAAACCGACTACGCGCCCCTTCAATATGCCTAACCCCGCCACGCCCGGCGACTCCGAACTGCTCTCAAACAGGAGCTGCAATCCCAGACAGATGCCGAGAAAGGGCTTGCCTGCCTCGATGGCGCGACGCAGGGCGGTGCTTATGCCCGACTCGTTGAGGCGGTGCATCGCGGCGCCAAACGCACCCACGCCTGGCAGCACAATTGCGTCCGCAGCGCGCAACGCCGCAGCATCGCTGGTAATCTGCACCTCCGCGCCCAGATGCTCCAGCGCTTTCTGCACACTGCGCAGGTTCCCCATGCCGTAGTTAACAAGCGCAATCATGCTGACCAAGGCTTCCACGCACAACAGGTGGCTTCATCCTCGCTGAATAATACCCCACCGACACGGAGGGACAGTCTCACAGGAAAAGTTTCGCCTGCGCAGAATCGGGCGTTTGTTATGAAGCGATGGCTCCTATGTGCAGGCTGGTTGCTTATGTTCGTTTGGGCGCAGGCGCAGGCGCAGGATACGCCCTACCGACTGCCCGAAGTGTATGCCCTGCGCGGCGCGAAAATCGTCTCCAACAGTGCGCCGCCGATTGAAGGCGGCGTAATAGTGGTG
>CALAMM010000013.1 GCA_937925775.1 uncultured Fimbriimonadales bacterium | reverse complement strand
AGCGTCGGCGTTTCTATTTTCGTCAGCGAGACGCTGACGCTACGCCCCCCAGCGTAGCCTTCGTGTCCCGTCGACGAGAACTGCTCGGACAAGAATGTCCAAGCCACGCTCGTAGCGTCGGCGTCCCCGCCGACGAACGATGCTTGGACAAGAATGTCCAAGCCACAGCGCGTAGCGTCGGCGTCCCACCGACGAGAACTGCTTGGACAAGAATGTCCAAGCCACAGTGTGTAGCGTCGGCGTCCCGCCGACGAACGATGCTTGGACAAGGCGGACACGCCGTGCGCACCGCCTACATCGCGCTGCGAGCAGTTCGCGCTGCCGCGTGAGGTATCCTATGCTTGATGATACGCCTTCTTGACCGCACAGGCTGGCAAGGCGAGCCTGAGCAGCTCTACGCGGAGACGGCGCTCTTCCCAGAGCCGCCGCCCGACCGCCCCTACATCTTCACGAACACCGTAACCACGCTGGACGGCAAGCTCATCTTGGGCGAGGTGGGTAGCAGCGCTGCGGGATTGGGTAGCCCGATGGATCAGCAGCTGATGCACCGTCTGGAGGCGTTGGCAGACGCGGTGGTGATTGGGAGCAGCACGCTCCGCGCCGATAAACATATGAACTACCCTCCACATCTTTACCGCGCGGTGGTGACCACCAGCGGCGACCTGCCTACCGACCACGACTTCTTTCGCAAGTCCGCTGACGGACGCGCTCTCGTATTCGCCCCGACGCACATCCCTCCAGATAGAAAGCTCGCCTTAGAGCGCGTTGCGACCGTGCATTTGGTGGGCGAGACGCGCGTGGAGATCCCTGAAGTGGTGCGCATCTTGCATACCCACTATGAGGTGCGCTACCTGCTGGTGGAGGGCGGGGGCAGCTTGAACTTCTACTTTTTTGAGGCGGGGCTGGTGGACGAGATTTTCCTGACGCTTGCGCCGCGCGTGAAGGGTGGGGCGCATCTGCCCACGATGGTGGACGGCGCAGGGTTGCCCCGTGAACACGCGCCTTACTATGAGCTGCTCTCAGTCTACCTCAACGACAGCGAGCTGTTTCTGCGCTATCGGAGGCTGCGATGACCCTGCGTGAGTTCGTGCGCGACCAGATTCGAGCAATCCACGCGGCGTTGCAGGCGGGTAGCCCACCCCCCGTCGGCGAGTACGACGCCGCACAACTCAAAGAGTGCCAGCGACGCGCCACAGCGCAGGTCGGCGCGACGCGCTTCCTGCCCGACGCCATCGTGCTGGAGTTCGTCTTTCAAGACGCCAGCCTCGGACCTGCAGTGCTGAGCGTGCGCATCACCGCGCCCGAGCCTATCGTGTATATGCCTGTGCCCGACTGGGTCATCGAAGATGTGTGGCAGGGCGATGTGACGGGGTCGTTCCGCTTCCGCTCGGAGGCGGAACAACTGCTGGAGAAGTTCCGCGAGCTGGTGCTTACCGAACGCAATCGCGCCTTTTTCGAGAAAGCCGACCTGCCCAAACGCAGGGATTAATCGTCGCTACTAACTTAGCGTCCCTCAATTCGGTTCCGAAACCGCATAAAGCTTTCCCGCGCCATCTGTTCCCACATCTGACGCACCGCGTACAGCCCCTGCATCGCCACCTCGAAGTTCTCCGATAGGCGACGGAACATCGGGGCTTCCTCACGCCATTCCCCAATATCGAACAGCGACACGAGCCGATAAGACTCCTTGCCCTGCTTCACATAGTCGATCAGGTGGTCTTTACGCATCGAGGCGCGTAGGCGCGGCAGTGCCTCAGGGTAGACGCCTGTCCAGAACAGCGTGAAGTCGCCGATGTGCCGATGCACTTCGCGCTCCTGATAGAACGACTGCGCCCCGAGCCGAACATCGGCGTAATAGAGCATCTCGGCGACCTCCTGCAACGGTCGCCCGTTCAAATCGCGCAGGCGATAGAGGCGATCCATGTGCGCAAACTCCGTCAGCAGGTTCGTCAGATAGCGCATCACCTGCCGATCGTCCCAGCGCAACGAGAGCGCGAACGCGCGCTCCACCAACTCCCCAAACAGTTCCTGCAACGATAGGTCACGCCGAAGCATCACTCAGCCACCTCTCAATTAATAGATATTCCATACTACCGCTTCAGTTCCCCAGGCGCGCGAGCGAGTTTGTGGAGTGCGAAGGTGCTTTGGGAGGCGTAGACAGGCAGTCCGATGAGCAGGAACGGCGCGAGCGGAGCGCAGCACGCCAAAATGGTGTAGAAGGTCGCCAGCGTTGCTGCGCGCATGCTCATCAGCGGCGCGTAGCGTTGCGGTAAGGCTAACTGGTCGCGAATCGCCGACGGCGCCGCGATGAGCCACGCGCACGACCAAAGCGCCAGCACAATCAGATAGCCCACTGTCTGAGTTCCCAGCGCGAACAGCACCAGCCCCATCCCTGCGAAGCCGGGCGGCGCGAACAGCATCCGCAACCACAAGCCCAGAAACGCGCCCGCCACCGCCGCGACAAGCACGCGCAGCTGCTGATGCCACGCGCCGTACACCCAGCCCCAGAACATCTGCGACGGCTTCAATCCCGCCAAAAACGCGCTGGCAAGCTCCCCTGAATCGAGCCAGCGCCGCACGCGCCTCCCAGTAGAGTGATACCCCCAGAGCCACAGAAAAATGCCCAAGGGCACAATCCCCCACACGATGAAGAGGTTCATAAGATCCGTTAGTAGCCCCGCCATAAAAGCCGCAAGTCCAAAAAGTGGCGCGAAGGGCGGCTGACGCTCGGCGACGGTCAAGCGCGTGACGGGATTGCTCGTGAGGCGCTGTACCAACCTATCCAATAGCGGGTAGACAAGAGGCAGGGCAAGCCACTGAAGCGCGGCGATAGCACTTGGCGTGGGTTGCCCCGCGCGCCCGACCCGCACGCCCAGCGTCAGCAGCCCCAACACCAGCGCATAGCGAGCCACTGGCAGCACGAGGCAGAGCCACAGAGGCGGCGGCGCCGCAATCCCCGCCAACCCCCACGCCTCCGACGCCATCAACAGCGCGTAGGTCGGGCTGAGCGCACCCAGCCCTGAATGCAACGGCTTAACCCAGAACACCACCGCAGGCGCAAGCCCCAGCAGCACCGCGCTGTACGCCCACGCAGGCGCACGGCTATACACCCGCTGCAGACCCCAGCGGACATACGCGCTGCCCAGCCACTCCACAACGCTCAACCACACCCACACCGCCCAGAACGCCCCAGAACCCGTCGGCAACCCCCACACCCACAGCGCACCACCCATCAGCAACAGGTTCAGCAAGCGCAGTAGCCCCACCTCCAGCAGGTGCCCTCGCAGCGGCTGCACAATCGGCTCCGCTTGGCGATGCACTGTAAGCAATAACAGCGTCAGATAGCTTGAACCGAGGAACATTCCCACCGCGGCGTAGTGTGTCTGCTCGGCGCCGCTCAGCACCAGCTGGTCGCTCCCGAACTGCCACGCGCTCACGCCCCACAAAGCGGTTAGTCCCGCGCAGGGCAATAGGTAAAACCAGCGCCACACGCCTGACGGAAGATTCACCCAGCGTGCTGTGCGTTCAAATCGAAGCATCTCGATAACGAGCCACGCCAGCGTGAACCCTTGGAGGTCGGGCAAGACCATCACCATATGTGCGGGGAGCAACGCGCGCCCCATAATGGGCAGGGCAATCATCGCGCCGAACAGCCCGCTACTGGACACCGCCGTGCGCGTGCGTCCCCCATCCAGCAGGAAGGCGTAGCCGAGCAAGCCGCCCCCCCACAGCCAGCGCAGGCCCTCCCACGCTGACGCCAGCAGCCCTAACGAGACCAGCCCCAGCACGAAGTAGTTCGCGAAGCTGAACAGCACCCAAAACGCGATGCCGTCCAGAAAACTTAGCCCCAGCACGCGCGCTGTGAGCGCGTACAGGGGTAGCCAGAGGCTCATCGTCAACGCGCGGAAAAGCAAATC
>CALAMM010000012.1 GCA_937925775.1 uncultured Fimbriimonadales bacterium | reverse complement strand
GGCGAGGGATACGCGCGTGCGCCGAACCCGCCCTCCAGAGGATGCGGCTCGCGACGCGGCTCGACCTGAACCGCCGCCGTTGACGGCTGCGCCTCCTCTGGGAAACCAGTCGCCAACACGGTCACCTGCACGACATCGACCATCCCTGGCTTGATGACCTGCCCGTAGATGATGTTCGCATCCTCTTGGTCGGTCATCTCCCGCAGGATTTCCATCGCCTCTTGAATCTCGAAGATGCCGATGTCTTCGCCGGCTGTGATGTTGACGAGCAAGCGTCGCGCCCCATAGATCGAGGTTTCCAACAGCTTGCTGGAGGAGGCGTCCTGCACCGCCTGGACGAGTCGGTTCTCGCCTGTGCCTTTGCCGATCCCCATCAGGGCAGTGCCCGCGTTCTGGAAGATGGTGCGTACATCGGCGAAGTCCACATTGATTTCTCCGGGATAGGTGATGATGTCGGAGATGCCCTGCACGCCACTGCGCAGCACATCGTCCGCCATGCGGAACGCTTCAGTCATGGTAGTGGTGCGTTCAGACACGCCGATGAGGCGGTCATTATGCACCACAATCATCGCGTCGACATGTTTGCGTAGGAGTTGGGCGCCTTCTTCGGCGACCTTCCAGCGACGGGGTCCTTCGAACTTGAACGGTTTCGTAACGACGGCGATGGTCAGTGCGCCCAGTTCTTGGGCGATTTCGGCGATGATGGGCGCGGCACCTGTACCTGTGCCCCCGCCCAGTCCAGCCGTGATGAACACGAGGTCAGCACCTTCCAGCACTTTACGGATTTCTTGTCGGCTCTCTTCGGCGGCGCTGCGTCCCGTTTCGGGGTTCCCGCCTGCCCCCAGCCCACGGGTAATCCCTACACCGAGTTGGACTTTGATCGGGGCACGCGATTTATTGAGGACTTGGGCGTCGGTGTTCATGGCGATGAACTCGACGCCTTGAACGCCCACTTCGATCATGCGGTTCACCGCGTTGCCGCCGCCGCCACCGACGCCGACCACCTTTAGTTTCGCCTGCATTTCCGACGGTGGCGTATCGATAGAGTAGTCCTGATGTGTTGTGCGATCCTTTGCCATGGTGGTTCTCCTGCAACAGTAGTGTTATCGGTTTTTACGGAACCAGCGTCTGAAAGTTTGAACGAGCTGTTTCCATAGGTGCGCGGGGGCGACTGTTCCGTGCGTGTCGGGGAGAATGTGTGCGCCGTAGATGGTTAGCCCGACGGCGGTCGCGTAGGCGGGCTGTTGCAGGGCGCTTGGAAGCGGCGCGCCTGGCAACTGAGGCACACCGATCCGCACGGGTAGCGCCCCAAACACTTGCCGCCCCAGCTCGGCAGTGCATGGCAGGCACGAGCCGCCCCCAGTCAACACGACTCCTGCCGCCAAGCGGTCGTACAGCCCAGAGCGTTCCACCTCCTCACGGGCTAGCTCTAATATCTCGCGCATCCTCTCCTCAATCACTTCGGTGAACAGTCGCCGGGGTACCCGACGCTCTTCGTGGGTTCCCATTTCGCGATAGGATACCCGTTCCGTTTCGGGCACGCGCTCCGCGAGCGCGCTCCCGAATTCGTGTTTCAATCGCTCGGCTTCCTGCGGATCTGCCAAGCGAAACATGATATACACATCGCGCGTGACCTGATTGCCGCCGACGGGCACCGCGCTGGAGAATACGAGTCCGCCCTCTAAAAAAATGGCTACATCGGTCGTGCCACCCCCGATATCGACAAGCGCGACCCCGATTTCGCGCTCCTCCGAGCTAAGTGTCGCCAGACCTGAAGCATAAGGCTCAAGGGCCATCGCCAGCACTTCGAGACCTGCACGCTCAACACACCGTCGCAAATTCTGCAAAAAGGTCACACCGCCCGTGATGAGCGTCGCCTCCGCCTGCAGGTGCGACGCGCTCATGCCAAGGGGGTTGAGGATACCCGACTGCCCGTCGATGATATACTGCCGAATCAGCGTATGGAGCAGTTCGCGATCTGGGGGCAGGTGGACTTGCTGGAGATGGAAACGCAGGCGTTCCAGGTCTTCTTGGGTCACCTCGCGATTGGGGCGGGTGATGGTAATCTCGCCGCGCCGTTGGATCGACTCGATATGCTCGCCCGTGACGCCGACCACCGCGCCGGTGATGGCGATATCGCCCATCGTTTGCGCCTCATGCACCGCTTGCTGGATCGCTGCGACGGTCTGCTCCATGTCGACGACCTGCCCCTGCTTGACCCCTTTGCAGGGCGCGACGCCGTATGCCACGACTTGCAGCGTCCCATCAGGTTGACGCTGCGTCGCCAAGCAACAGACCTTTGTCGTGCCGATGTCCAGCCCTGTAATCAGTGTCATCCTCGTTGCCTTCTCAATGCGAACTGGTTCAGATAGTACCTGCGAATCAGGGACAGGTTAAGAAACATCCGCCCGCCGAGCGTGACGACGGCGGCGAGGAACAGGTCGACGCCGATGCGGTCGCCCAGATACGCCAGTAAGGCGGCGAGCAGCGCATTGACGATGAAGCCTGAGACGAATACATCGGAGTGGAACCGCCCTTCGAGCGAGGCGCGCCAGCCACCGAACGCCGTGTCCAGCCCCGCCAACGCCGCCAGCGAGAGGTACGCCGCCCACTCTTCAGGAAGCGGAATATCCAACGCCACGAAAGCGATGACCACACCCAACAGGAGCCCGACAAGACCGACGGCAATCATGGCTTCACCTCCTGCGGCGGTGGCGCAGGCTGCGCATAGCGGAACTTCGTGGAACCGCTATAAGCGGAAATCCGCACCTTGTCCAGTACGCGCAACTGCACCATTTTCGGGTCGACGCTTCTGAGATCGGCAAGCGCACCGCCTGGCATCTCCAACGCGCCCTTCAAAGTTTTGGGGTCACCGATAGCCAAGATAGTGAACGGCGACGCCATCTTCACATCGTTCACAAACACCACAGGTCCCGTGCAGCGGATGGCTGTGGTCGCCACGACGCGCTGTCCGTTGATGCTAATCGCCTCTGCCCCCGCTTGACGCAACTCGTTCACCACACGCAATAGGTCATAGTCGTGAATCGTGTAGAGCTCGGGCAATAGTTCGGGCGAGCCATCCTGAGGTCTGCGCTTGCTATCTTGCAGGATGAGCTCGATGCCTGGCCCCTCCACATCGAGCAAGCCCGCTATCATTTTCGCCTCTTGCAGACTTTGGGCTAACACCTGCGCCTGCTTAGTGCCGCTGGCGAAGGCATTTTCCAGCTCGTTAATCTTCTGGCGCAGTTGGCGGATTTCCTCTTCCAGCGCGGCGTTGGAGCGTTTCTCCTGCACATAGGCGCGGGCGAGGTCGGGCAGGCGCGCGCTGGGCAGTTCCGCCGTGCGGATGCGCGTCTGCTCCTTGAACGCCAGCCCCAGCAGCAGCCCCACCACGAGCCAGATGATGAAAAAGACCAACATCTGATAGAGCTTGTTCTCGTTCATAGCTCACCCCCTACAGAGGCGCGACGCGGTTTGACGACCTCCGCGCTCGGCGTGCTGATGTCCACATACTCCCACTGGCGAAGCTGGTCGAACGGCGTTTCGAGGATGCGCTCCAGCGTCGCCAGTTGGGTATCCAGCGCGTTGGCGTCGCCGAAGCGTACTTGGAGCGTTGTGGGTGGCTCCGCGCCGCGTTGAATCTCCACCCAGAGCCGAATGCCCTGCGTTTTAGAGACCAACACGCGCGGGTTGCGCACATCGGCGCGTCGCGAAACTGTCTGCAAAATCGTGAATGCCCTGCGCATCTCGCCGTTCAACACACTCCCTCGCTGAGGGGTCGGGTAGTCCTGCCCCAGCCGTATCCGCCCACTCAGAGGTTTCGCATCTTGATTCGGCGGCAGGAAGACGAATCCTGTCGGATCGGCGAAGATTCGCGCGCCGTTCGCGCTTTCAATCAACGCTTCTGGGGCGCGCGGCGTGATTTGGATGTGCGCTGTGCCTACACCTGCGGCGCTCCAGCGTGTGTGGAGCGTCCAGTCCAGCGCGTTGAGGGCTTGCTCGATATGGCGCGGCGCGTCGGAGAGGGCAATCGGAGCGCGTAGATGGGTTCGTATGGCTTGCTCTACTGATGCCTGAGCGTCTGCAGGCGCGCCCTGCACCACGAGGCGCGTGAGCTGCGTGCGCGGGGAGAACCAGAGGCTGAGGGCGAGCGCGCTGAGCATCGCGCCCCACGCCAGCGGCTCCGCATTCCGCCACAGCCAAGCGAAAAGTTTT
>CALAMM010000011.1 GCA_937925775.1 uncultured Fimbriimonadales bacterium | reverse complement strand
GCAATCATCGCGCTGAAGAGCATCATCACGAACACGACGGCGAGTTCAGACGCACTCAGCGCGGCGCGCGGGCTGACCCGCGCCGCCAGTCGGTTGAGCAGCACGCAGACGAACAACAGCGCAATCACGGCAGGCGGGAGTTGCATCATCCCAATCTGGATGGTCTGCGCAATCAGCTCCGCCGACGCGACAATCACGGACGCCGCCGCTGAGCCGATTAGCCCGACAAAAAGGGCGCGCCCGAACCGAATTGAAGGGCGCCGTGTGTCTGCAGACACCTCACGCCGTTCCGTAAGAAGGGCCATTGGCTTATTTTCTTCGCTGAAATGAGGTAGATTCCTATAAGGCTGCGTTCTGCGCCAGTGCCGTGTCGAGCCATAATTAGGCGTGCTACCGCTTGTCGTTATTCTCGGTCCCACTGCCACGGGCAAAACGGAGGTAGGTATCCTGCTTGCGGAGCGTTGGAACGGCGAGATTATCTCTGCTGATTCCAGCGCGGTTTATCGCGGGCTGGACATCGGCTCTGCGAAGCCGACGCCTGAAGAGCGGCGGCGCGTGCGCTTCCACCTCATCGATGTTGCCGACCCGGATGAAGTGTTTACCGCTGCCAAGTTCCGCGACCTTGCGTTGCAGGCGATTGCGGAGATTCAGGGGCGTGGCAAGCGCGTGTTTGTAGTGGGGGGTACGGGGCTGTATCTTCGCGTGCTGCTACACGGGTTCAGTCTTGCGCCACCGCCTGCTGACCCTGAAGTGCGGGCGCGTTGGAGAGCTGAGGTGGAGCGCGTCGGCGCACCTGCCCTGCACGAACGCCTCAAACAGATTGACCCCATCGCCGCGGCGCGTATCCACCCCAACGACGCCGTGCGCATCACACGCGCGTTCGAAGTCTACGAGATGACCGGCGTGCCCATCAGTCAGTGGCAGCAGCACGCCGAAAACGAGCTACCCGCACTCAAAATCGGGCTGACGCTCCCCCGCGCGCTCCTCTATCAGCGCATCGACCAGCGCGTCGACAAGATGATTGCCCAGGGAATGCTCCAGGAGGTGCAGAACCTATTGCAAAAAGGGTATAATCCTGAGCAGCCTGCTCTCAAAGGGTTGGGCTACCGCCACTTAATCGGGTATATTCAGGGGCGCGTCGGCTGGGACGAGGCGGTGCGTCTTTGGAAACGCGATACACGGCGGTTCGCAAAGCGTCAAATCACCTGGTTTCGCAAAGAGCCAGGCGTCCAGTGGATCGACGCAAGCCAAGGGAGTGAAAAAACTGCTGCGATGATTAACACACTGCTGATGGAGCAGGGAGGGTTTGACGATGCCCAAATCGATTAACTTGCAGGATATGTTTTTGAATCAGGTGCGCAAGGAAGGTATCGGCGTGACGGTCTACTTGAGCGGTGGGCTTCAACTGCGCGGCACGGTGCGCGGCTTCGACGCCTTCACGGTACTGCTGGAAAGCCCCGGCAAGCCTGTCCAGCTGGTCTACAAGCACGCGATTACTTCCATCGTGCCCTCGCGCCCGGTACCTGGCTATGGTCCTTCAGGACGCCAGACCCAACAGGAGCAGGATTTCGAGGAGTAGTTTGCTCCGTTTTTCCAAGCTGCAAGGCGCGGGCAACGACTTTGTGCTGCTGGATACCCTGCAGCAGCCGTTGCCGACGGAAGATAGGGCGGCGTTGGCACGCCGTCTGTGCGACCGCAGGTTCGGCGTGGGGGGCGACGGGTTAGTGCTCGTGGAGCCTTCTGAAAGCGCGGACTACCGAATGCGCATCTTCAATGCCGATGGCTCCGAAGCGAGCATGTGCGGCAACGGAATTCGGTGCTTAGCACGCTACCTGTGGCAACAGTACGACCTCCAGAGCGACTCGCTCGCCATCGAGACGAAGGCAGGTGTGCGTCGCGTCTATCGCGCTGAAAACGACCAAATCACTGTAGAGATGGGACAGCCCCGTATTCTCGACCGTGCCCCCACGCACCTAAGCACGCTGGAGCCTCTTCTTAGTGCAAAATACGATACCCTCCCGTTGTCGGTTGTAGGCGTCGCCGTCGTCGACACGGGCGCACCTCACCTCGTGTTGCTGGTGCAAGACTTGGAGCAGTTTCCCCTGGAAGCGGCAGGAGCTGTGTTGGAGGGTTGTCATCCAGATTTTCCTGACCGTGTGAATGTGTCAGTGGCGCAGGTGGAGCGTCCTGACTTTGTGCGGGCGCGGGTATGGGAGCGTGGGGTCGGCGTGACGCTGGCTTGTGGCACGGGCGCGTGCGCGGTGGTGGTCGCTGGCGTGTGGCAAGGGCTTCTGGAACGCCGCGCCACCGTGCAGATGCCTGGCGGCACGCTTTATGTGGAGTGGCGCGAGGACGACCGCCTCTGGCTCACAGGCGAAGCCGTGTGGGTGTACGAGGGGACATGGCTATCTCCGTGAAGCGCTATCGGCGCTACTCCATCCCAGGTTGCGGCTTCGTCCACATCCGCAGCATCGTAAATCCGATAGTCCCCGCCAGCGCCGAGCCAGAGAGGATGCCCAACTTCGCGTAGTTGAGCGTGTCGCCCGTAAATGCCAGCCCGCCGATGAACAGCGCCATCGTGAAGCCGATCCCTGCCAAGAAACCGACGCCCGCGATGTGTACGAAATTAATCCCCCGTGGCAGCTGCGCCAGCCCCAACTTGACTGCCAGCCACGAAAAGAGCGTGATGCCCAGCGGCTTGCCGATCAGCAACCCCAGCGCGACGCCCCAGATGACCCGACTCGTCCAGTTTATCCCGTTCTCCCCGCCAAGCGTCACGCCTGCATTCGCCAGCGCGAAGATGGGCATGACCACGAACGCGACGAAATAGTGTAGCTGATGCTCCAGCCGCTGCAAAGGTGATTGCACCCGCAACGCTTCGCGCATAATTGCTTCCACTGCCGACTGCTGTTCAGGGCTGAGGATAATCGTGCGTTCCGCCGTTGGCTGGTCGCACTGGTTCAGGTACTCGCGCACCCGTACCAGAAACAGTTCGAGGTCGATGCGCGAGCGCACGGGGATGGCAAACGCGCCCAATACGCCCGCCACCGTCGCATGTACGCCCGACTTGAGCATAAAGAACCACATGCCCAAGCCCACGAGGAAGTAAGCCAGCGCGTTGCGCACCCCCAAACGATTCATAAGAATCATCCCGCCCCAGAACAGGAGCGAATAGAAGAGCGCGTCGGTCTTCAGGTTCTCCGTGTAAAACAGCGCAATCACCAGCACTGCGCCGAGGTCATCTACGATTGCGAG
>CALAMM010000010.1 GCA_937925775.1 uncultured Fimbriimonadales bacterium | reverse complement strand
AAGCGGATTGTCGAGCAGGTGCAGAACACGGGCGCGCGCGTGCGCGGACCCGTGCCCCTGCCAACCGATATCCGCAGGTTCTGCGTAATCCGCGGTCCGCACATCGATAAGATCGGCATGGAACACTTCGAAATCCGCACCCATAAACGGCTCATCGATATCCTGGAACCAAATAACCGCACGATTGACGCGCTTATGCGGTTAGACCTACCAAGCGGTGTGGATATAGAGATAAAACTGTAGGGAGGCAGTAGCAATGCAAGAAGAGAAACAGTTAACAGAGGAAACTCCGCAGGCAAACGGCGAGCAGCCTGAAGCGGCGACTCAGACGGAGTCGGCGGAAGCGATTGTCGCGCCTGAAGCGGAAGCAGGCGCGGCAGGCGCAGCGGCGACCCAAGAGACGCCCGCCGAACCCGTCGCCGCAGCCGAGGCGACGCCCGCTCAACCCAAGCGCGAACTGCCCCCACCGCCCGTCCTCAAAGGACTCATCGGACGCAAACTCGGCATGACCCACATCTTCGACGAGAACGGACGCATGGTCGCCGTGACCGTCGTGGAGCTGGGGCCATGCTATGTGGTGCAAGTGCGCACGCCCGAAAAAGACGGCTACTCCGCCGCGCAAATCGGCTTCGAACCGATGAAAACCCAGCGCGTGAACAAACCCATGATGGGCATATTCAAGAAAGCAGCGCTGGACAAACCCCTGCGCCACCTGAAAGAGTTCGAGATTATCGATGGGCAAGCGGTCAGCGGTCAGGAAGTGCGCGCCGAGCATGTGTTCACCGAGGGCGAAACGGTGAAGGTTACAGGCATTTCGAAAGGTAAGGGCTTTGCAGGCGTGGTGCGCCGCTACGGGTTCGCTGGCGGCCCGATGACGCACGGCTCGATGACCCACCGACGCCCGCTCTCCAGCGGCGCCACGGGCCCCCAGCGCGTGTTCAAGGGCAAACGAATGCCCGGACGCATGGGCGGCGAACAAGTCACCACACGCAACCTGACCATCGTGAAGATTTTGGCAGGCCAAAACCGAGTGCTGATCAAGGGCGCAGTGCCCGGCGGACGCGGCTCCATCGTCTATGTGCAGAAACAGTAGAGGTGATTGCTATGCCGAAAGCCAGTTTATATAACGCGCAAGGTCAAGCGATAGGAGAGGTCGAACTGAGCGACCGCCTGTTCGGCGTGAAGGGCAGGCAGAGCGTAGTGCATCGCACGGTGGTCGCCCAGCTGGCGCACCTGCGTCAGGGCACCCATGACACGAAAACCCGCGGCGAGGTGCGCGGCGGCGGGCGCAAGCCGTGGCGACAAAAGCATACGGGACGCGCCCGACAAGGCTCTATCCGTGCCCCACAGTGGCGCAAAGGCGGCATCGTTCACGGTCCCACCCCACGCGATTACAACCCCATCGTCAACAAAAAAGAGCGACGCCTCGCCTTCCGCACCGTGCTGGCTGACAAAGCCGAAAACGGCGCCCTGCTCGTGGTGGACGACCTGAACTTCCCCGAAATCAAAACCAAGCACGCCGCCGCGATGCTCAAAGCGATGGGCATCGAAAACGAGCGCGTACTCATCTTGCTTCACGAACCGAACGAGGTCGTGTATAAATCGTTCCGCAACTTGCCGAATGTGCTGGTGCGCATCGCGCCCGCCTTTGCCCTGCACGAAATCATCCCCGCACGGCGCGTAATCGCCACCCGACAAGCCATCGCTAAAATGGAGGAGGTGTGGGCGCAATGAAACACCCAACCCAAGTGATTATCCGCCCAGTAATCACCGAGAAAGGCACCATGCTCCGCACCCTCTATAACCAGTACCTGTTTGAGGTGGCGGATGACGCCACAAAAGTCGATGTCAAGCATGCGCTCAAGCAACTTTACAATGTGGATGCGGTGAAGGTGCGCATCATGTGGGTCAAACCCAAACCCAAACGGTTCGGATTACGCAGTCAAGGGCACACGAAGGCATGGAAAAAAGCCGTCGTGACGCTCAAGCCCAACCAGACGATTGAAGACTTTAATCTGTAAGCGGAGGCAATTATGGGAATCAAGAAATGGAAACCGACCTCGCCTGGTAGACGCTTTATGCAGACCTCGACCTACGAGGAAATCACGAAGACAGAGCCTGAGAAGAGTCTCACGGTGGGGCTGCGCAAGACAGGCGGGCGCAACAACATGGGGCGCGTAACCGCGCGCCATCGCGGCGGTGGCAACAAACGCCTTTACCGCATCATCGATTTCAAGCGCAACAAGGACGGCATTCCCGCGAAAGTGATCGCCATCGAGTACGACCCGAACCGCTCGGCTCGGATTGCGCTCCTTGAGTATGAGGACGGGGAGAGACGCTACATTCTCGCGCCCGTGGGGCTGGAAGTCGGCGCCACGGTGATGAGCGGCCCCGACGCCGACATCTTGCCCGGCAACGCGCTCCCCTTGCAGAACATCCCAGTGGGCACGCTGGTGCATAATATTGAGCTTTACCCTGGCAAGGGCGGGCAGTTAGTGCGAAGCGCAGGCGCGGCGGCGCAAATCCTCGCGAAAGAGGGCAACTACGCGACCCTGCGCATGCCCTCCGGCGAAATGCGCCTGATCCACCTGCACTGCCGCGCGACGGTCGGACAGGTGGGCAACCTCGACCACGAGAACGAGGTCTGGGGCAAGGCGGGCAAGTCGCGCTGGATGGGGCGACGCCCCCATGTACGCGGCTCAGCAATGACCCCACGCGACCACCCACACGGCGGCGGCGAAGGCAAAGCCCCCATCGGACTCAAACACCCCAAAACCCCTTGGGGCAAGCCAACGCTCGGCGTCAAAACCCGACGCAACAAACGCACCAACCGATTCATTCTCAAGCGGAGGAAATAACCCATGGCACGCTCGTTGAAAAAGGGACCCTATGTCGACCCGAAGCTGATGAAGAAAACGCTGGCGATGCTGCAACTGCCGCAAACCCAGCGCCGACCCATCAAAACTTGGTCGCGACGGTCAACGATTGTGCCCGAAATGATCGGGCTGACCTTCGCCGTCCACGACGGGCGCAAGCATGTGCCCGTCTACATCACCGAGCAGATGGTCGGACATAAACTGGGCGAGTTCGTTCCAACTCGCACCTTCCGCGGGCACGCCGGCTCGGAGAAGACTTCTAAGGTGAAGCGCTAAGGAGGCACTTATGAAGGCGATTGCACGATATGTTCGGATACCCCCGCGCAAAGCACGCTTAGCCATCGACTTGGTGCGTGGTAAGTCGGTGGAGGAGGCAATGGTGATCCTCCAACGCCTGCCCAATAAATCAGCACGGATCGCTAAAAAGGTGCTGGAATCAGCCGTCGCGAACGCGATGCACAACCACGACCTTGCACCGAACAATCTTTACATTCATCGCGCGTATGTGGACGAAGGGCCACGCTGGAAACGGATTCTGCCCAAAGATCGGGGACGCGCGTTCCGCATCTTGAAGCGCACCAGCCACATCACGATTGAGTTGGGCATCGGCGCGCCGCAGCCGAGACTGCGCTCCCGCCGCACTCGGGCAACTACCGCTTCGCAACAGGAGGAGCAAAACTAATGGGTCAGAAAATTAACCCCATCGGCTTTCGGGTTGGGATTACGGAGGACTGGCGGAGCCGTTGGTACGCGCCGAAAAAGCAGTACCGCCACTTCCTCTATGAGGACTACCTAATCCGACGCACTATCAAAGAGAAGTGGTACAGCGCGGGCATCTCCCGTATCGAGATTGAACGCGCAGCCAACATCGTGCGCATCATTATCTATGCGGCGCGCCCTGGACAGATTATCGGGCGTGGCGGGCAAGGCATCGAAGAGGTCACCCGCGCCGTCTACCAAGCGCTCCATCCGAATAAACCGGAACTGCGCATCGATGTCGAGGATGTGCGCAACCCTGACCAAGACGCGCAGCTGGTGGCGGAGAACATCGCGAGCCAACTGGAGCGCCGAGTCTCCCACCGACGCGCAATACGCCAAACGATAGCGCGCGCCCAGCGGATGAACCTGCGCGGGATTAAAGTGATGGTCGCAGGGCGTCTGGGCGGCGCGGAAATCGCGCGCACCGAGTGGGACCGCTGGGGGCGGGTGCCGCTACAGACCCTGCGCGCGGAAATCGACTACGGCTTCGCCGTTGCCTACACAATCTACGGAACCATCGGGGTCAAAGTGTGGATTTACAAAGGCGATATTCCGATGACCGAGCGGCGGATCCTGCTCTCCTCGGTGACGACTCCAGAGACAGCGATACCGAGCGAAGGGCGCCGAGCCGCCCGCGTAGGCGCAGCAGGACGCGGCGGCGAACGCGCCAGCACAGGACGCCGACGGCGCGGACGCGGCGGACGACAGGGCGGCGGACGGCAAAGCGGACGCGGTTCACGACCCGCACGCACCGAAACCCCTGCACCGAACACGCCCGTCCCTGAAACCCCCATCGAAGAGTGAGGTGAACGGTTATGTTGATGCCAAAACGAACTAAATACCGAAAACAGCAGCGGGGACGACGCAAGGGCATCTCGAAAGGCGCGCGCGAACTCCACTTCGGCGACTACGGACTCGTGGCGCTGGAACCCGCTTGGATTACCAATCGCCAGATGGAAGCCGCGCGCGTTGCCATCGTACGCTACCTGCGCCGTGGCGGCAAAATCTGGTTCCGCATCTTCCCCGATAAGCCCTACACCAGACGCCCCGCCGAAACCCGCATGGGGTCAGGCAAGGGAAATGTGGAAGGCTGGGTTGCCGTCGTCCGACGCGGACGCATCCTCCTCGAACTCGGCGGTGTAGACGAAGATCGCGCCCGAGAAGCCCTCCGCCGCGCCGGGCATAAACTGCCCATCAAAACGAAAATCGTCTCCCGAGCCGACTTCCAGCTCGGAGTCGAAACCGAAACGGCAGGAGGTGAAAGCGCATGAAACCCCTCAAACCCGAACAGCTGCGCCGCATGACTGTCGCGGAACTGCAAAAAGAGCTGGATACCCTGCGCACCGAACTGTACCGTGCCCGCGTGCGCAAAGCAACCGAGCAGCTCAAAGATACCGACTCGATGCGCCAACTTAGGCGCAACATCGCGCGGATCCTGACCATTCTGAACGAAAAACGGCGCGAGACAAATGTCTAAGGAGTAGTGAGCTATGAACGAAGAGGTCGTCCAACAGCAGATTCAGACCGAGGGCACAGCCACGCAGGTATCGAGCGGCGAAAAGCCCCCTTACAAGGGGCGGCGTAAGGTGCGCGTCGGCGTGGTGGTCAGCGACAAGATGGATAAAACCGTCGTCGTCGCTGTGATGCGCAGCTACCGCCACCCACTTTACAAAAAGACCATCCGCCGCACCAAAAAATATATGGCGCACGACGAACATAACGCCTGTCGCGTGGGCGACCGTGTCGAGATTGTCGAGACACGCCCGCTCAGCCGCCACAAACGCTGGCGCGTGCGCCAAATCTTAGAACGCGCCCAATAACCAGGAGGGATGAGCCATGATACAAGCGTTTACACGCCTGAAAGTCGCCGATAACTCAGGGGCACGCGAGGTGATGTGTATCCGCGTGCTGAAAGGCTCCAACGCGCGCTACGGAACGGTGGGCGATGTGATCG
Source organism: uncultured Fimbriimonadales bacterium (assembly GCA_937925775.1). Classification (GTDB taxonomy): domain Bacteria; phylum Armatimonadota; class Fimbriimonadia; order Fimbriimonadales; family GBS-DC; genus GBS-DC. The sequence continues at coordinate 7,451 of CALAMM010000010.1, read as the reverse complement.
TGGCGTCGGTCAAAGACGCCACGCCCAATATGCCCATCAAGAAAGGCGATGTGGTACGCGCCGTAATCGTGCGCACACGCAAGCCCATCCGCCGACCCGATGGCAGCACGCTGCGCTTCGACGATAACGCATGCGTAATCATCGACCCCAAAAGCGGCGAGCCACGCGGCACCCGAATCTTCGGACCCGTCGCCCGCGAACTGCGCGACAAGCAGTTCATGCGAATCATCTCGCTGGCACCTGAAGTGCTATAGGAGGGAAGATTATGGTACGCAAGTTAGAACGACCACTACGCATGAAAATCCGCACGGGCGACACCGTCGAGATTATCTCCGGCAAGGATAAAGGACAGCGCGGGCGCGTTGTGCGCGTGTTCCCGCGCGAGAACCGCGTCGTCGTCGACGGCTTGAACCTCGTGTGGAAGCATAAAAAACCGCGCGCGCTCAACCAGAAGGGCGATAAAATCCAGATGGCAGCGCCGCTTTTTGCCTGTAAAGTGATGTTAGTCTGCCCCCACTGCGATAAGAAGACGCGCGTCGGGCGCGTGCGCGGACAGGATGGGAAACTCTACCGCGTGTGCAAGCAGTGCGGCGAAATGATCGACGCAACGAAGTGAGGGATGCACAATGGCTAAGCAAAAAACACCTCCGCCTCAACCACCTCAGGGCAAGAAGGCGAGTAAGGAGCAGAAAAGCGAGAAGCTGTTTGAGACGGGCGACGGTGCAGTAGCGCGAATCACCCCGCGCCTGCGCCTCCATTACGAACAGGTCGTGCGCCCGCAACTCCAACAGCAGTTCAACTATAAAAACCCCATGCAGATCCCGCGCCTGGAGAAAATCGTCATCAACATGGGCGTGGGCAAGGGCGAGCAGGAACCGAAACAGCTCGAAAACGCGGTGCGCGACCTCGCCCTGATTTCTGGACAGAAGCCCGTGGTCACCGTGGCTAAGAAAGCCATCTCGAACTTCCGAATCAGACAGGGGCACCGCATCGGCTGCAAGGTCACCCTGCGCGGCGACCGCATGTATGTGTTTCTGGAGAAGTTGATTAACCTCGTGTTGCCGCGCATTCGCGACTTTGCAGGCGTCTCGCCACGCTCGTTCGACGGGCGCGGAAACTACTCGATGGGACTGCGGGAGCAGATTCTCTTCCCCGAAATCGTCTACGACCAGATTGACCGCCTGCGCGGGATGGACATCACCATCTGCACCACTGCCCGAACTGACGAGGAGGCACTTGCCCTGCTCAAGGCGTTGGGGATGCCGTTCCGCCAGTAGTTGCGGAGGGGGCATCCCCCCCTTGGGCAACTATAGTCCCTCCACATGCGCTTTAAGACCACGCACAATCGCCTCGGCGATGCGCTTCTGAAAGGCAGGCTGAACGAGCTTGGCGCGGTCAAACGCATGGTTCAAATAGCCGACCTCAATCAGCACGGCAGGCATCGTGCTGGTGCGGAGCACCGCAAGTCCTGATTGGTAAAGTACCGAGTCGGAGCGCACGCCGCGCGAGGGCAGACCGCTGACCTTCACGATCTCGTTCAGGATTGCCTGCCCCAACGCGCGGCTATCGGCATCGTCTTTGTGATAGTAGATGGTTGTGCCTGACGCCGAGTTGGGGCGCGGGTTCGAATCGCAGTGGATGCTGATGAAAAAGTGCGCGTTCGCGCTGTTGGCGAGGGCGGTGCGTTCGTAAAGACCAACAGCCTTATCCTCCGCACGGGTGAGAATCACCTTGGCTCCTTCGCGCGAGAGCAGCTCCGCCACATGGAGCGCGATTGCCAGCACGATGGTTTTCTCCTCGATGACCGTCTTGCCCTCCCGCCAGCGTGCGCCTGCTTGCGCGCCCCCGTGTCCAGGGTCGATGACAATCACCTTCTCGCTGAGTTTTCCGCCCGTGTTGCGCGGGGCGCGCAGGTGGAGCGTCACCCCCGTCTTGCCTGAGAGAATCTGTGCCCCGACGGAGCGCGACAACTCCAGCACGAGGCGCACCATCCCGTTTTCTATCGGCACAGCGCGCATCGTGCGCACAAACAGGTCAGGGTCGCCTATCACTTGTTCGACCGCCTCCTGCAGGTAGCCAGGCACATCGAGGGTAATGCGGAGCGGGTTCTCGAGGAACTGTACTCGGGGGCGTGCGCCCTCTGGCGTCGGTACGCTCAACTGCACCACGCCCTGCGAGACGCGCTGCAGCGCGGGGATTTGGAACGGTTCTGGCGCGGGTTCTTCGGGGTGCGCCTCGCCCACCATGATGGGGGATGTGTCGGGCGGTTCCGCGGCGGTGGGTATCGGCATCGCAGGCGTCAGCGCGATTTGCCACTCGCGGTGCAATCCGTTTTCGGGCGCGGCGTGCGGCACCTCCATCTCCAGTACGATGCGCACGGTGTTCGGGTCAAACTGCCCGACACGCACTGCCTGCACGCGCTCAGAAGGCGGAGGCAACGGGATAGGTACCTCAGGAAGGGCACACCCCGCAAGGTCGATCACCAGTCGGTTCGGGTTCTCCAGTTTGAAAGTGCGCCACGCGACGGGCAAGCTGGTTTTGAGAGACAGCATGTCGCCCTCAAGGCGCGCCTCTTGCAAGCGCGCCAGCAGGGTCAGCGTCTGGCTCGGCTCGTCCCAGCGGGTGTACCCACCCAACCGCCGCGTAAGGTCACGGACAGGCACACAACTCATTCCGCGTTTCGTTTCCAGCGGGATATGCGCGGTAGGCTGGTCCGGAGGCATTGTGAGGAGGCGTATCGCATGCGCATTCACTTCGAGGGGGAAGCCAAGCGGCTCAAGATGCTGCACGGGCAACCAGAGTTCACGCCCATCCCAAAGCGCAGGCGGTGTCAACTCCAGCACCTCACCGCGCACATTCAACCTCGCTTCGCGCAAGCCGTCCGCCCACGCAAAAGTCAGCAGCCACCCCAGCAACAGCCCAACCGCTATCCGTCGCATGCGCCGCTCCATCGGGTTTAGGATACCTGATTAATTATTTTCGGTTTCCGCAAGGCGACTCCTTTTTCAAGCTGCTCTCGCCCGAATCAGGTACACTATCGTCGGAGGCTATACGAAGCGATGTTAGAAACACCTATGCGAACGGAGCGCTCGCGCTTCCAGCAGATAGCGGAGAAGGTGTTGGCGGGCGAACGGCTGAGTTTCGAGGATGGGGTGGCTCTGCTGCGGCATTCGAACCTGCCCGAACTGGGCGCACTTGCCCACCTTGTGCGCATGCGAAAGAATCCACAACCCTATGTAACCTATGTGATTGGGCGAATCATCAACTATACCAATGTCTGCTGGGTACGCTGCAAGTTTTGCGCGTTCTACCGCCCGCCAAACCACAGCGAGGGCTACCTGCTCAGCAACGAGGAGATCCTGCAGAAAATCGACGAACTGGTGCAACAGGGTGGGGTGGAAGTGCTAATTCAAGGTGGGTTGAACCCCAAGCTGAAGATCGACTACTACGAGAACCTGTTCCGCCTGATTAAGCAGCACTATCCGCAGGTGATTATACATGGACTATCGCCGACGGAGATACTCTACATCGCGCATATTTCGCGCCTGAGCGTGCGGGAGGCACTGGTTCGCCTCAAAGAGGCAGGGCTGCACTCGGTGCCGGGCGCAGGGGGCGAGATTTTGGTCGATCGCGTGCGCCAGCAGATTGCCCCGTTCAAAGACACGGCGCAGGAGTGGCTCGACTTTATGCGCGAGGCACACCAGCTGGGCTTGCGCAGCACGGCGAGCATGATGTACGGGCATGTGGAGACGCTTGAAGACCGCGTGGAGCATCTACTTCGCCTGCGCGAGCTGCAAGATGAGACGGGCGGCTTCACCGCGTTCATCTGCTGGAACTTCCAGCCAGAGGGCACCGACTTACCCCACATCCAGAAGGCGACACCCGCAGAGTACCTGCGCACCGTCGCCGTCGCCCGACTGATGTTGGACAACTTCGACCACATCCAGGCGAGCATCTTGACGCAGGGACCCAAGGTCATCACGGTCGCCCTGCGCTACGGCGTGGACGATATGGGATCCACGATGATCGAGGAGAATGTGGTCTCGGCGCAGGGTTCAAAGTTTATCTTGAACGCGGCTGAGATTGAGCGCGTGATTCGCGCGGCGGGGTTTATTCCCAAACGGCGCAACACGCGCTACGAGCTGCTCGACTGACACCTGCAGGTTTCTCGAACCAAACGGCGAATCGAACATCTCGTGAGCCGGGAGCTGCAGCGAACACTTTACGGACACCTGTTCATTCTGCCGTGGCTGGCGGGGTTCATGCTGTTCACGCTCTACCCGATCCTCGCCACGCTCTATTTCAGCTTTACGGATTACAATGTGTTGGGAACGCCGCGCTGGGTGGGCTTGCAAAACTATCAGAGCCTGCTGAGCGACCGCGACTATTTCTGGAAATCGGTCGGCAACACGCTGTTTATTATGATCGAGGTGCCGCTAAGCATCGTGCTGGGGATTGGGCTGGCGATGCTTTTGAATCTACCGCTGCGGGGTCAGGCGGCGTATCGGGCACTGTTTTACCTGCCGTCGGTCGTGCCTGCGGTGGCAACGGCGTTTTTGTGGGTGTGGGTGCTGAACCCCCAGAACGGGCTGGCGGCGCCCTTGAACGCGGGGCTGAATCGGCTCGGCGTGGCGTCCATCAACTGGTTCACCGACCCCGCCACCGCAAAGTGGGGCTTCATCGTGATGGACTTGTGGGCGATTGGGGGGGTGATGGTGATTTATCTGGCGGCGTTGCAGGGCGTGCCGACTCACCTGTACGAGGCGGCGCGCATCGACGGCGCACGCAGCTGGCACCTAATTCGCCATGTCACCCTCCCGCAAATCGCGCCCGTAATCCAGTATATGCTGATTATCGGAGTCATCGGCGCGTTCCAATATTTCACGCAAACCTACATCGCCACGCGCGGCGGCCCCGAAAACAGCACAATGTTCTACGCTCTGTACCTGTTTCAGAACGCTTTCGAGTTCTTCCGATTCGGCCATGCCTGCGCGATGGCATGGATGCTGTTCGTAATTACCCTGCTGGCAACCTACGGGATCTGGAAGGTCTCGCTCAGCAAAGCGTTTCAGGAGAGCTAATCCATCATCGATAGAAACTCGTTGAAAAACGGGCGACTGTCCCACGGGCCGGGCGCGGCTTCAGGATGGTATTGCAGGGTAATCACTTTCAAATCGCGATGGCGCACGCCCTCCACCGTGTGGTCGTTCAGATGGATGTGCGTCAGCTCCAGCCCTGTGCCCTCTAAGCTGGCGAGGTCTACCGCGTAGCCGTGATTCTGCGCCGTAATGTCCACGCGCCCTGTGAGCAGGTTCCTCACGGGGTGATTGCCGCCGCGATGTCCGAACTTGAGCTTGTAAGTGCGCGCCCCCAGCGCCAGACACACCAGCTGATGCCCCAGACAGATGCCTGCGATGGGAACTTTGCCCAGCAGTTGGCGCACGGTGGCAATCACTGGCTGCAGGCGTGCAGGGTCGCCTGGGCCTGGCGAGAGCAGCACGCCGTCGGGCTGATAAGCGAGGATGGCATCGGCAGGCGTGGTAGCGGGCAGGATTATCGAACGCACGCTTAGGCTCGCCAATCGGCGTGGGATGTTCCACTTCACCCCGCAATCCAGAATCACCACGCGCTTGCGGTAGGAGTCGTCGGGGGCGTCCATCGGCTCGATACCGTCGCGACCCCACTTGTAGGGTTGCGGGGTGGTCACGCGGTATACGAAATCTTCCTCCTCATAGCGCGGGACGGTCTGCAGGCGGTGGAGCGCTTCCTCTGGCGTCTCGTCGGTGGTAATCGTCGCCATCATCACGCCGTGATAGCGCACACGGAGCGTGACGGCGCGAGTATCTACACCGCTGATGGCGACCACCCCCCGCGCCGCTAAATAGTCGTGAATCGCCTGACGAGCGCGCCAGTGGGAAGGCGTCTCGCACGCTTCGCGCACCACAAAACCTGCCGCCTGCGCTCGACGCGACTCGTCGTCCTCGCTGTTTACCCCATAGTTGCCAATCATAGGGTAGGTCATCAACACGATTTGACCAGCGTACGAGGGGTCGGTCAGAATCTCCTGATAGCCCGTCATGCTGGTCGTGAACACCAGCTCGCCCGTAGCGCGACCCGTCGCGCCCAGCGACTCGCCTCTGAACACACTACCGTCTTCCAACACCAGATAGGCTTGCATTCGGCAGCACAGTATACCTCGCAGGGCGGCTTAATCGGCGCATCCAAGGCGAGCTGAGGTATAATCTACACGCTATGGCTGCGCCGACAGCTGCGCCCAAACCCGCCCGCAAGCGCAGGAAATCCACTTCCCCTGCGCCCCCTACACCCGCGCCCGACGCTCTGCAGGAACTCAACGAAATCCTCGAACGCTTGAAAAACTTAGACCTACCAGAGGAGGACGGTGAACCCTTGGAAAGCGACTACCATGTGATGCAAATCCCCCTGCTTGACGAACTCGTGCGACTGCACTTAGGCGCGACCTACGACTATTTCTGCAGCGGCAACATGTTCATCTATTACAGCGTGGAGCAGGCGGTTGAAGTAGCGAGCTATGTGAGGGAGCGTTGCCCACGCGAGCCGCGCTACAAGGGACCCGACTTTTTCTTGGTGAAAGGCGTGGATGGTCGCAAGGAGCGCACGCGCTGGGTGGTGTGGGAGGAAGGAGGCAGGTATCCCGACTTGGTGATTGAGATCGTCTCGCCAAGCACGGCGGCGAAGGACAAGGAAGCGAATGTGGAGTTCTACGCGCAGGTGTTTCGCGTGCCCGAGTACTTTTGGTATGACCCGTACACGGGCGAGTTGGCGGGTTATCGGCTGGTAGGCGATGCGTATAAGCGTTTGGAGCCGAATGAGCACGGTTGGTTGTGGAGTGAGGTGCTGGGGGCGTATGTGGGTATATGGGAGGGGGAGTGGCGTCAGCGTCGGCGTCGCTGGGTGCGACTGTACGACGCCTCAGGAGCGCTGGTGCTGACGGAGTCGGAGCGGGCGGAACAGGAGCGCCAACGCGCCGAACAGGAGCGCCAGCGGGCGGAGGCGGAAGCCCAACGCGCCGAACAGGAGCGCCAACGCGCCGAGCAGGAGCGCCAGCGGCGCGAGCAAGTTGAAGCCGAGCTGGAGCAACTGCGAGCCAAGCTGCGCGAAATGGGGGTAGAACCCTGAGCGGCCCCCCTCATGGGGAGAACTGCGCTGCGCGATTAGGTATACTTGCAAAACCATCACCCTACTGAGGGAGCAGGAGCCGATGCACTGGAACGCGCACGCGCTAAGACAGGCTTTTCTGGACTACTTTCAGGAAAAAGGGCACTTGCTGCTGCCCTCCGATAGCCTCGTGCCGAAAGACCCGTCGCTGCTGTTCACCAGCGCGGGGATGGTGCAGTTCAAGCCCTACTTTCTGGGCGTCGCGCAGCCGCCCGCCCCGCGCGTGACCACCGTCCAAAAGTGCCTGCGCACCA
>CALAMM010000009.1 GCA_937925775.1 uncultured Fimbriimonadales bacterium | reverse complement strand
AGCCCATGCAGTAGCCCGTTGTAGGTGTAGCTCACCTTTGCGGGTGCGCGGCGCGGGTTGGTATAGTCGCTCGTGTCGATGCGTCGGACTACCGCCGACGGACACGCATAGACACCGTCGCTTTTGAGATACACCATCACTGCGCTCGCCCAGTGAACCTGATACGCCTGATGGAGCGGACTTCCGACGGGCACGCTGCTGCGCCAATCGTGCGGGAAGGCGTGATAGCGGTTCCATAGCCACGCGCCCGTGCCGCCCTCCCGCCCGAAACCGAGCGGATAGGTCTCGTCGTAATCGTCGAGGTACATCGCAAACGCCAGTCCTTGTTGCTTAGCGTTGTTGAGACAGGCGGTCTGACGCGCCTTCTCGCGCGCCCCCGCAAACACGGGGAACAGAACCGCCGCCAGAACCGCGATAATCGCAATCACCACCAATAACTCTATCAGAGTGAAACCGTTTTGTGTGCGCATGTTTACCTCCTGTGTGTTTACTTGCAGTCGACTGCAGGTGAGTTGAGTTGTGTGGGTTCAGCGAGCATGGGCAAGCTGCCCATACGACGCGCTATCGGCACTCAGCTCTGCACAGGAGGGGCGCGCTGTGCGTGTACGCAGGGCGCAGGCGCACTGGAACGCGCCAGAGGCAGGGCGGGTATTGAGGGGGTATGGTCTGCAGGTATTTCAGGCAGGTCTACAAGCGATAGTTCAACCTCGATTACGGCGGCGGATGACTCCACCTTTACAACCAGCGATTGCGGCGCAGGCGCACTGCAAACAGGGCATGGCTTGCACGGGCACGGTTGATCGGAGCAAGGCGGCGTGACCTCCAAAGCGCAGCAGGTGGCGTCGGCATAGGCGCGCTCACACGCACGGAGACATCCCATCGCCGTCGCGCTCGCGGCAACGCTGAGCCACACGAACAAGAGCCACATCAACACGGCGCGCCATCGGCTACCCTGCATGCGTTAATTATACCCTTACCTCCAGCCCGCACACCATACGCAGGCAGAAGCGACGAACAACCACGCACTGTTGAGTGTACCCTCCTCTCCACGAGTGGAGAGGAGGGGGGAGTAAGAGGGCATCCGAGAGGATCACCTGCGCTGCTACTGGGTTCGTCGGCGGCGTAGACCAAGCAGACCCGCCAAGTCCGCACCGAGCGCGAGCATGCTCGCAGGCTCAGGCACATTCACGCCGACCACCACCCAGCCTTCTGCGCTCTCGCCAGGCGCGAGAACTGTGCGCCATTGATACGCGCCCGCGAAATCAGCAGGGTAGGTGGCAACCGTGTTACTTTGGTTGTCCACTGATGCATTTGTCAGCTTGGGGCGTGTGGCGCCAAAAATGCCCGCCTCGTAGCCTACCAAGTAGTCGCCTGAAGCGATGTAGTTCCAGCCCTCCAAGCCGGGCGTGCTGTTAGGCGGCGTGGCTGTCGCGGTACCACCACCAGTGCTGGTACAAGTGATCAGGACTAGCGCCTCGTGTATAGTTCGCCAGACCGCCTCCTGTGCCTGTACGGGCAGCCGACGCGAAAGTGTTGTCGACACGATAGGTTCACCCGCCGTCCACTAACTGTAGGAACCCCGACGGAGTTGTGCCAATCGCGCCCGTTTGTGCAAGCGAGGCACTCACAAAAGCCAGTGTTAGAACAGCCCCTATCGTTTCACGATAACGGTTCTTCATGGTGCTTACCTCCTCATCATGACACGACTCGAAAAACCTGCAAATGCGGGCATGCAGAAGCGGAAAATCAGGTATTTTTGCGTTTTTGTAGGTCAGAGCTGCGGAACTGCTCAGAAGTCAGAACCAAATGTCGGAACGGTGCAGGCGCACTCCAAAAAAAAACAACCAACTAAACCCGATAGATTCGCCTAACGAGGCGACGGACGAGGCTGGCATAGCAGTTCCGTAGATTGTCGGCAACAAACAATCGCCAACTACCCCGCAAAAATACGGAATTCCGACGCAAATTCCGAATCTGCCCCCACAACACCATGACAAACCCGATTTGCATAGGGTATATGTATAGGCGATGACGGCACTCGCCTCGCGCGAGTGCTAATTTATGAGAGTTGCCAAAACGCTACACCTACACAGAAGGAGGTGTGATGCCTATGCTTAAACCGATTGGCGATCGAGTTGTGGTGCGACCGAAGAGTGCAGAAGAAACGACACAGAGCGGTATCATTCTGCCCGACACTGCGAAAGAACGACCTCAGGAGGGCGAGGTCATGGCAGTCGGCACGGGACGCACTCTGGACGACGGCAAAGTCGTCCCCCTTGAAGTGAAGGTTGGCGATAAGGTACTCTTCTCGAAGTACGGCGGTACAGAAATCAAGATTGGCGGCGAAGAATACATCATTCTGCGCGAGGACGATATCTTAGCAATCTTGGAGAACTAAACCTCACGGAGGTGAGAGCGAGCGATGGCAGCGAAGGAAATCTTATATACTGAGCAGGCAAGACACGCGCTGGAACGAGGCGTCGACACGATAGCGAATGCAGTTAAGGTCACTTTGGGACCGCGAGGCAGAAATGTAGTTTTAGAGAAGAAGTTCGGTTCACCCACCGTCATCAATGACGGCGTGACGATTGCGAAGGAGATTGAATTAGAAGACCGCTTTGAGAATATGGGCGCGCAACTCGTGCGCGAGGTGGCGTCCAAAACCAACGATGTCGCAGGCGACGGCACGACCACCGCGACCGTGCTGGCGCAGGCAATCTTCAAGGAAGGGCTGAAGGCGGTCGCCGCAGGCGCGAACCCGATGTATGTCAAGCGTGGCATCGATAAAGCCACTGAAGCCGCTGTGAACTTCATCAAGCAGACTGCCACCACGATTGAAGGGCGCGAAGCCATCGAGCAAGTCGCCACTATCTCCGCCAATGACCCTGCCATCGGCGCAGTCGTCGCCGACGCCATCGAAAAGGTCACCAAAGACGGTGTGATTACCGTCGAGGAGTCCAAAGGCACGGAGACAACGCTGGAAGTGGTGGAAGGCATGCGCTTCGACCGCGGCTATATTTCGCCCTACTTCATCACCGACCCTGAGCGCATGGAAGCCGTGCTGGAAGAGCCGTACATCCTGCTCTATGAGAAGAAAATCAGCGCAGCGCAAGACCTAATTCCTGTGCTGGAGCAGGTGGTGCGCGCGGGCAGACCGATGGTGGTCATCGCCGAAGATATGGAGGGCGAAGCGCTGGCGACGCTGGTGGTGAATAAACTGCGCGGCGTGTTCCAGTGCGCTGCCGTCAAAGCTCCCGGCTTCGGCGAGCGACGC
>CALAMM010000008.1 GCA_937925775.1 uncultured Fimbriimonadales bacterium | reverse complement strand
CTCCTCAACGGCGTTGGCGACAGGGTACGCGACGATGACCCCCACGCCGTAGCGTCGGTGCGCCTTGCGTGCCCGCAGGAACACCATCGGTTGCTCGCTGACTAAATCGGAACCGAACACGAACACGAGCGATGCCGCTTCCAAGTCGCGATACTCGTTCTGTACGGTGGGCGCGCCCAGCTCGCCTTGATAGCGCGTCAGGCGATGGTCGATGGCGTTCGTCTGGAACGCGCCGCGCATTAGTTTCTGGAACAAGTAAAACGACTCGTTGCTGAGTTTGTGCCCCGCGAGTCCTGCGATGGCACGTCCGCCGCGCTTGTTGGAAAGTGTGTTCCAACGCTCCAACAGCAGGTCATAAGCGTCGCCCCACCGTATCGGCTCCCATTCCTTGCCGCGGCGCACCATCGGCTGCGTGAGGCGGTCTGGCGCGTGCATATAAGTCTGCTCGAACTTGCCCTTATCGCAGGTCCATGTCTCGTTCACCTGCGGATTCTCGCGGGCGTTGAAGCGCACGACTCTGCCTGACCGACTGTCGACATAGAGGTTGCAGCCGTTGGAACACATCGTGCAGATTGTTTTCTGGGTCGTGATGTCCCACGGTCGGGCGCGGAATCGGTAGACACGGCTGGTGAGTGCGCCGACAGGGCAGATTTCGATGACATTCCCGCTGAATCGGCTGGTGAACTCGGTCAGTTGGAAGGTATGCGGCTGGGTTTGCGCTCCACGGAACAGGAAAGCGAGCTGCGCGTCGCCCGACACCTCTTCCGTGAAGCGCACACACCGCCCGCACTGAATACACCGTTCCAGATCCAGCGCAACATATTTCGATAGGGGAAACGCTTTGGGCAGGTGGCGTTTAATCTCGATGTAGCGGCTGGTGGATGGGCCGTAGAACTGGGTGTTGTTTTGCAGAGGGCACTCGCCGCCGCGGTCGCAGATAGGGCAGTCCAGTGGGTGGTTGATGAGCAGGAACTCCAGTATGGCGCGGCGGTCTTTGATAATCTGCTCGGTCTCCGTCCATGCGACCAGCCCCTCTGTGCAGGGTAGGGTACAGGACGCTTGCGGCTTGGGCATCTTGCGCACGCTACCGTCGGGCTGCTTGTAGCCGACCTCTACCAGGCACATGCGGCACATTCCGACGGGCGCCATATATTTGTGATAGCAGAAGATGGGTATGTCGGCTTGCACGCGCTTCGCCGCTTCCACCAGCAGCTCGCCTTCGGGCACTTGCAGGGGAATGCCGTTGATTTCGATGTTCACCAATTTCGGTTCGGCATGCTTGGGCTTCGGCATAGCGTGCGAATTATACCTGTTTACGCTTGAGGTGCCTGCCTCGCGTTGTTCCAGTCAGGGACTTCTTCCAGCGGAACAGCCTCTTCCACCAGTAGCACAGGGATGTCGTCGCGGATGGGATAGGCGCGGCGGCACTGGTAGCAGACCAGATACGCGCCGCGCAACTCCAGCGGCGGACGCTCCTCGCATGCAGGGCACGCCAGAATCGCCACCAACTCAGGGTGAAGCATCACACTACCTCCAGCATGCGGTCGATCGCTTTGCGGGCACGGCTGAGAATCGGTTCCTCCACGCGCACTTCGTACACCATATCGCGTAGCGAGCGGTAGAGCTTGGGCAGCGTGATGGTTTTCATATACTCGCAAATCGCGTCCGCCTTGACGGGGATGTATTGCTTGTGCGGCGCCTCTTTGCGCAGGCGGTGGAGCATGCCCACTTCCGTCGCCACGAGGTGGATCGGCGCACTCGACTCGCGCACATGGCGTACCATGCCTCCCGTGCTATGGACGAAGGTGCGTTCGGCGGGCAGTTCGCCCGACGCCAGCGCGAACATGCATTGGCTCACGCAGCCGCATTCGGGATGGAGCAGCAGGTCGGCGTCGGGGTATTGCTGGAGCGCGTTCGCGATGTCTTCGGCGCGGAAGCCCGCATGCACATGGCACTCGCCCAGCCACAGGTGCACCTTGCGCCCCGTCATGCGCTGCACATACAGCCCCAGAAACATATCGGGCAGGAACAGAATCTCCTTGTCTTCGGGGATTGCTTGCACCACCTTCACGGCGTTGCTGGAGGTGCAGCAATAGTCGGCTTCTGCTTTCACATCGGCGTTGGTGTTCACATACGCCACCACGACCCCGTTGGGATGGTTCGCCTTCCACTGGCGCACCTCTTCGGCAGTGACGGTCGCCGCGAGGGAGCAGCCAGCTTCAGGGTCGGGGATCAGCACGGTGCGGTCGGGGCACAGAATCGCCGCCGTCTCCGCCATGAAATGCACTCCACAGAACACGATTACGGGCGCGTCGGTCTTCGCCGCTTGCTGCGAAAGCTGCAGCGAATCGCCCACGAAATCGGCTAAGTCTTGAATAATCGGTAGCTGGTAGTTATGCGCGAGGATGACCGCGTTCCGCTCTTTGCGCAGCTGGTTCACGCGCTCGATGAGTTCTTGCTCGGTCAGGAAGGGGATTTCGGGGTCTTGCTCGATGGCGCGTTGTGCTTCAGTGTACCGCACTGAGGGGCGCGTTTTGGAACGCGGCATGATAGTCGGCAGTTCTACCTGCAGGTTCAAATCCGTCGGCAAAGTAGGGTTTCTCATTGTTTTACTCCTGCCGTTGCGGTGAACAGCGGGGGTCGCCCGCGGGGATGTTGTCCACCGCATGTGTGGCAGCCTAATTATACCCGAAATGATGTCTCCAGCGCGGTCTCCGCCGCTTTAGTCCAGTAGCGTCCGTCTTCCAGGTTGGCGTACACCTCGGGCAGGTAGTGCGCGAGTTCCTGCAAGCCCAGCAGGGGCAGGTCGGGCAGCTGGGGGAAGATGACGATTTTGCCGGGATAGCGATGTTCCTGTACGGCGCGCAGGGCGTCGGGGAGCGCGTTCAGTCCTGCAATTGCGCCGATGACTTTACGAGCGGGCAGCGCGCCTTCCGCCACAAGGCGCAAACACTCGGTGATGTCGTCCATCGTAGAGCCGCTACTGCCCATCACGCGCATATGGCGCGTGGCAAGCAGGGTGAGGTCTAACGCCACTTTCTGCCCCTTCGGGATGCCTGCAAAGAGGTTCAACACGCCTCCATCAGTGAGCAAGGGATAGGTCAGCGCGACGGCGTCGGGTGCGGAGGCGAGTACCATAATCTGGTCGAATCCGTGCGGGCAAAGCGCGCGCAGGTGTGCCCGCTGCGCTTCAGGTGCCGCATCGGCGTTGCAGTAGAACTGCAAATCGATGCCTGACGCTTGGGCGAGTGGCGTGCCCAGCGTGCGCAACGGTTCCAAGCGTTCGGGGTGGCGGTCAACCACCACTACCTGCGCAGGTGGTTCGGGGCGCGTGAGCGCGTAGAAGAGCTGCATCTGCCCCATCGCGCCGCCTGCGCCAAACAGCAAGAGCCGCTCGCCCCCGCGCAACGCCGTGCTGCGCGTGTGGCGATAGGCGTCAGTGATGTCCCACCCTGTTGTGCCCAGAAGTAGTAGGCGGTCGTAGTGGAGCCTGCCGACATCCACCAACACAGGGGGCATCGCGTGGTGGCAGGTAAAGCTCAGTGCGCCGCCGTAAGTCAGCGAGTCGATAGCGGTTTCCAGCAGGGCAGAGGTCGGGGTGCCGAAAATGAGGATGTCCGTGAAGCCGTCGGGCGCGTGGAGTTCGCGCACGCGCTGCAGCAAAGCAGGTTCATAAAGGTTCTCCCCGCTTACTTCGAGGCGCACGGCGTGCATGCCGAGTTGCTGGGCGGTGTGGAGAAACTCGTCCGCGAGAGGGTTGCCACGCGAGTCGACCACGATAACGGCAACCCCGCCCGCGTCAGGAAGCGTCTTGCCCACGCCAGAATCGGCACCCGCAGAGTAGCTTGGGTCACGCAACTGTTCTAACCAGCTACAGCGGTAGCGTACTCTCGGCGCGTGGGGGACGAGAACCAACCACTTACCCTTCGGCTGGGGTGTGGGGCGCGGCTGGATACGATAACTGGCAACCACGCACGCCCACGGCTCCACCAACGCCGCTTCCGCATAACTTAAGTGGTCAGGACAGCGCAGCAGGTAGCACCCCGCGTCTCCGTTCAACACCGGCTCACCGAAGACCGTGTATTGCGAATAACCGCCATCCAGCGCGTAGCCCACTGCCTGCACGCGCCCGTTCACATACACATCCGCCTGCACGATATAGCGCTCCCCTATATGAAAGCGGTGCTTGAGTGAACTACCCACTTGGGCGATCGTGCAGCTGATTTCGTGTCCCATCACGACGGGGTGCGTGCGTAAATCACGCGCGATTTTGGGGTGCGCTCCGCCCAGGCGGAGAATCTTGAGGTCGCTAAAGCAAATCCCGACGGCGTCGATGCGCACCAGCAGTTCGTTCGGCGCGGGCTGGGGCGTAGGCAGGCGTTCGGGCTTGCCATCACGCCCCAGGTTCTCGAACCCTGTGCCATACAGATTCCAGCGAAGCTGTTGGGAGGGGATATCCATCGGGTTATGGGCGTCTCATCAGGACTGCACTGAGGTCAAGTGTCTGTCCGTCGCGCCAAACGCGGAGCGTGATGCGCTCTCCGGGTTGCTTGCGTCTTAGATAGCCCTGCATATCCTCGATTCGCCGCACGGGGCGTCCGTCAATCTGCAGGATGACATCGCCAGGTTGGATGCCTGCGGCGTCGGCAGGTGTGCGCGGGACAATTTCCACGACGAACATGCCCTGCGCAGGGAAACGAACTCCGGGCAACCGTTGCTCTAAGCTTCGTCGGACTTGGGGGTCGCTGATGTCGACATAGCTGATGCCGAGAAACGCCTCACCCAAGAACCCATACTCCAAAATTTCCTTGACAACTTCCTTCACGCGGTTGATGGGGATGGCGAATCCGATGCCCACATTGGCGCCGACAGGTGAGTAGATTGCGGTGTTGATGCCGACGAGTCGTCCTCGTGAGTCGGCGAGCGCGCCCCCTGAGTTGCCTTGGTTAATCGCCGCGTCGGTTTGGATTAGCCCGCTGGGGATGTTTGCCCCTTCCAGAGAGCGGTTCAACGCGCTCACGATGCCTGCGGTTACCGTCGTGCCCAGCCCGAAGGGGTTGCCCACTGCGATGACCCAGTCGCCCACCTGCAGCTTATCGGAGTCGCCCAGCTGCGCCACGGGCAGGTTTTTGGCGTCGATTTTGAGCAGCGCAATATCGTTTTGGGAATCGGTTCCCAGCACACGGGCGCGGAATCGGCGGCCGTCTCGCAGGGTCACGAAGATGTCGCGTGCGATTTCGCGCCGAAGGCGCACAACATGGTTATTGGTGACAACATAGCCATCCGAGCTGATGATGACTCCCGAGCCGCTGCCCAAACGCACACTGCGCTCTTCGCCGAAGAAATCGAAAACGCGCGTGCCCGTATCGATATTGACCACAGCAGGCGAGATCCGCTGCGATGCCGTGCGTAACATCGTCTCGAAGCTGGTGGGCGGAGGCTCGTTCGCGGCGGGGCGTTGCTCCAGCAGGCGTGCCAGCTCCACTCGGCTTGCCGCGGCATCGTCGCCAGGGGCTGCCACTCGCTGGATCGGCTCCCCCCGATTGGGAAAATAGGTGTTCAGCACATACGCGCCCGTTGCAAAGCCCAGCGCAAAGAGTACCACAAAGCCGAGAAACTTTCTCATGGCTATCTCCAAGTATACCTCCGAGCAGGTCAAGGCAGGCAAGATGATGGATGGACAGACGGATGCAACGCCACGCTGGGCGTCGCAACGCGCCCACCAGCAAAAAAACTCTTGTAGCGTTGGCGTCCTCGCCGACGAACCGCGCTTGGACAAGAATGTCCAAGCCGCAGCGCGTAGCGTCGGCGTCCCGCCGACGAACCGCGCTTGGACAAGAATGTCCAAGCCACAGTGTGTAGCGTTGGCGTCCCGCCGACGAG
>CALAMM010000007.1 GCA_937925775.1 uncultured Fimbriimonadales bacterium | reverse complement strand
CGACAGGAATGTCGTCGCACCCGCCTTGGCGTCGTAGCGTCGGCGGGACGCCGACGAGTTTTGCCTGGACAGGACTGTCCAAGCCACGCAAGCACGGGTGCGACGCCTTTCTTGGCGTCGCAACACCGCTGAGAACACCCGCGACGACAGGAATGTCGTCGCACCCGTTGTAGCACCACTGCCCACGCCGACGACACCCCACCCATCGCGTCGCGTCGGCGTCCTCGCCGACGAATGACTACACCAATTGAGCGCAAGCGCAGGTTTCCCACTCCCTCTGCGAAGGGGGTGATTTTCGAACACCCTCTGCCTCTTGAATTTTGCGTCGCAAGTGGGGTATACTATAGGACGCTCGCGTCCGTAGCTCAGAGGATAGAGCGCAAGGTTGCGGACCTTGAGGTCGGGGGTTCGAGTCCCTCCGGACGCGCCATAACTTTTTTCCCGCCCTCGTAGCTCAGTGGACAGAGCGCCTCCGTCCTAAGGAGGGCGTCGGTGGTTCGAATCCCTCCGAGGGCGCCACACGCTTGGAGAGGTGCCGGAGTGGTTGAACGGGCCCGTCTCGAAAACGGGAATCCCCCCAAAAGGGGGATCGTGGGTTCGAATCCCACCCTCTCCGCCAGAGAACCGCCATGCGTTGGACGGATACCCACTGTCATCTGAACCACCCCGATTTGTATGCCGAGCGGGAAGTGTTGCTTTACCGCGCCCGTCAATCGGGCGTCCATCGTTTGATAGTAATCGGCTACGATTTAGAGAGCAGCCGACGCGCGGTGGAACTGGCGGACGAGTACGACGCGCTCTATGCGGCAATTGGCATCCATCCCCACGACGCCTCCGCCTGCGATGAGAGCGTCCTAAGCACGCTGCGCGAGCTGGCGCGCCATCCGCGCGTGGTCGCCATAGGCGAGATTGGGCTGGATTTCTATCGCGATTTGTCGCCGCGCGAGGTGCAGGACGCGGCGTTCCGCGCGCAGATGCAGCTCGCCGCCGAGCTCGAGCTGCCCGTCGTAATCCACTGCCGAGACGCCTACGAGGAAGTGCTTCAGATTCTGGCGGACTATCCTACCGTGCGCGGTGTGCTGCACTGCTTTTCGGGCACGGTGGACCACGCGCAGCGCGGGCTGGAGTTGGGCTACTCTCTGGGGATTGGCGGGGTGATTACCTTCAAAAATGCGACGACGCTGCGGGATCTCGTGCGCTCGATGCCACGCGACCGAGTATTGTTGGAGACCGATGCGCCCTACCTTGCGCCCCATCCTTATCGCGGCAAGCGCAACGAACCCGCCTATCTGCCCTTAATAGCCCAGCAGGTCGCGGCGCTTTGGGAAATCTCACTGGACGCCCTGTCCGCGCAGACCGAGCGGAATGTGGAAACGCTGTTTAGTCTGGGCAACTGATTCTCCCTCACCCCCAACCCCGTCTTCTACTGGGTGGGGAGGAGCTTGCTGTGTCCCTCGGCGTTCGCATCCCTCTGCTGCGTTGCACGAGGGGGGCAGAGGAGGAGGGCAACAAGCCTGTGCCGTGCCATCCCGCACGGGGAAACGCACAGGAAGCTCCCGCCGTTTCCGCGACAGTTTATGGGAGGTATAATTTCGCTATGTCTCAGCCGCCGCTGGTTGCAGGGGAGCTTGTCGCGCCCGATACCGAGCTGCACTTTTCCGAGCATTTCGCGTGCCCTGAGTGTGGTATTAGTCTGGGCGAGCTGGAGCCGCGCAACTTCTCGTTCAACAGCCCCTACGGTGCGTGTGCCGAATGCACAGGGCTGGGCACGAAAACCGAGTTCGACCCCGATCTGATTGCGCCTGACCGAAGCCTTTCGATTCGGCAGGGTGCGCTGCGCCCCTTCGTCAAACGCGATGGCGAACTCACTGACTGGCGGCTGGCGATGCTGGAGGGGGTTGCGAAACGACTTGGCTTCACCATCGACACACCGCTGCAAAACCTCTCTCCCGAACAGTTCCATGCCCTCATGTACGGCACGAAAGGCAATGTCACGGTGGAGTTCCGCAACCGTTGGGGACGCACGCGCTACATCGACACCGAGTTCGAGGGCGTGATTAACATTCTCAAGCGGCGCTATGAAGAGACCGAGAGCGAATATATCAAACAGGAGCTGGAGCAGTATATGGCGACGCGCCCCTGCCCCGCGTGTGGCGGCAAACGTCTCAAGCCCGAAAGCCTTGCTGTGACGGTTGGAGGCAAGAACATCGCTGAGGTCGCTGCGATGAGCATTGAGGAGGCGGCGCGCTGGTTCGCCGAGTTGGAAGCACAACTCACTCCACGCGAGCGCACCATCGCTGAGCGAATCCTCAGGGAGGTGCGCACACGCCTGAACTTTCTGCTCGATGTCGGGCTGGGTTATCTGACGCTGGATCGCGCGGCGACGACTCTATCGGGCGGCGAGGCGCAACGCATCCGACTCGCCACCCAGATAGGCTCTGGGCTGATGGGCGTGCTGTATGTGCTGGACGAGCCGAGCATCGGGCTTCATCAGCGCGACAACCAAAAACTGATCCACACCTTGCAACGCCTACGCGATTTGGGCAACACCGTCTTGGTGGTGGAACACGACGAGGAGACCATCCGCGCCGCCGATTATGTCATTGATCTTGGACCAGGCGCGGGCGAACACGGTGGCGAGGTCGTCGTCGCAGGTACAGTGCAGGAAGTGATCGACTGCCCTGACAGCCTCACGGGACAGTACCTCGCGGGCAAGCGCACGATTGAAGTGCCGCCCAGTCGCCGTCCGCCGCACCCCGAACGCTGGCTTACCCTCTACGGCGCACGCGCCAACAACCTCAAAAACCTCACCGTGCGCATTCCGCTGGGGCTGTTCGTGTGCATCACGGGCGTTTCAGGCTCTGGCAAAAGCACCCTAATCCAGGAAACGCTCTACCCGCGCCTGATGTACCATGTGTACGGCACACGCCGCGTCTGGGGCGAGCACGACCACATCGAAGGACTCCAGTTCGTGGATAAAGTCATCGATATCGACCAGTCGCCGATTGGGCGCACTCCGCGTAGCAACCCCGCCACTTACACGGGCGTGTTTGACCCGATTCGCGAGCTGTTCGCCGCTACTCCCGAAGCCCGCGCCCGCGGCTACCAACCTGGCAGGTTCAGCTTCAATGTGAAAGGCGGACGCTGCGAAGCCTGCCGCGGCGACGGCATGATTAAAATCGAAATGCAGTTCCTGCCCGATGTGTATGTGCCCTGCGAGGTCTGCAAGGGGCAGCGCTACAACCGCGAGACGCTCGAAGTGAAGTTCAAGGGCAAGACCATCGCCGATGTGTTGAACATGACAGTAGAGGAGGCACTGGCGTTCTTTGCGCCGTTTCCCGCGATTGCTCGCAAGTTGCAGACGCTCTATGATGTCGGGCTGGATTACATTCGGCTGGGACAGCCCGCGCCGACGCTCTCAGGCGGCGAGGCACAGCGCGTCAAACTCGCGACCGAACTTAGCAAACGCGCCACAGGCAACACCGTGTATATCCTGGATGAACCCACCACAGGACTCCACTTTGAGGATGTGCGCAAGCTGCTCGGCGTGCTGCATCGCCTCGTCGACGCAGGCAACACCGTCATTGTCATCGAACACAACCTCGATGTGATTAAGACAGCGGATTGGATTATCGATCTGGGGCCTGAGGGGGGCGACGCGGGCGGCTACATCGTGGCGGAGGGAACACCTGAACAGGTCGCCGCCTGCGATGCCAGCTACACAGGGCAGTTCCTAAGGCAGGTGCTCCATCGTGCGGGTAGGACTCTGGAGTAGCGCGTTGAAGTATGACCGTCGCCAAAAGCGAGGGGAGTCGCCATGAAACGGAAATTTGGCGCGAACGACAGGGTCCGAGTTGCGATTATCGGCTGTGGCGGGATTGGACGCTATCACTATCGCCAGTTTGACCGCCTGCGCGGGCAGTGCGACATCGTCGCGGCGTGTGATGTGTACCAAAAGCAGCTCGACGAGTTCTTGCAGTTGACGGGGCGCAACGATATCGAAGCCTACCGCGATTATCGCAGGGTTCTGGAGCGCAAGGATGTGGACGCCGTCGTGGTCGCCACGCCTGACCACTGGCACGCGCGAATCACGATCGACGCCTGTGAAGCGGGCAAACATGTGTATTGTGAGAAGCCCGCGATGCACAATATCGCGGAGGGGCTGGCGATGGTTCACGCCGCGCGCGAACACAAGCGGGTGGTGGCAATCGGCTTGCAGCAGCGCAGTGGCGAGCATTTCAAGGAAGCCGTCGAGATCGTGCGCTCTGGCAAACTGGGCAAAATCACGACGGTTCACTGCTGGAATGTGGGCAACGAGACGCCCAACGGCATCGGCAACCCGCCCGACAGCGATCCGCCTCCCGGATTGGACTGGGACTTCTGGCTGGGTCCTGCGCCCAAACGCCCCTACAACCCCAACCGATGCCTTTACCACTTCCGCTGGTTCTGGGACTATGCAGGGGGCAAGGTGGCAGACTGGGGCGTGCATCTGATCGATATCGCGCTCTGGGCGATGGGCACGCATAGCCCGACGGAGGTCGCCGCTTATGGAGGCAAGTTTGCGCTCAATGACAACCGCGAAACCCCCGATACGATTGACTGCATCTGGAAGTTCAAGGACTGGACGCTGATTTACACGCATCGGGCGTGCAGCGACTACCCTATGTATGGGCGCGGCTACGGCACGATGTTCTTCGGCACGAACGGCAGCCTCTATGTCAGTCGTGAAGGGCTGGAGGTGCATCCTGAGAAGGAGCGCATTCCCGCCTATAAGCGCGGCGGCTCGGCGCAAAGCGAGCCGCACACGGAGAATTTCCTCGCTGCCATCCGCGAGGGCGTCCCGCTCGCGGTGGATGTTGAAACAGGCGTGCGCTCGACAATCGTGCCCCTGCTGGGCAATATTGCCTATCGGGTGGGGCGGAGCATCCGCTGGGACGCGCAACGCGCCCAGATTGTGAACGACCGCGAAGCGAGCGCACTGCTCGCCCGCAACTGGCGCGCCCCATGGGGCATCCCCAAACGCTACATCAAGCCGATCGGTTAGGAAACGGGCAAATCCGTAGCCTTTGACAGGTCGCCTCGCGCCGCTTTGTGGAAACTCCTGCATGGGCGCACTGCGCCCGAAGGAGCCATCATGCGAAAGTCGGTCGCGAGGAGTGGGGGATTCACGCTCGTGGAGATTATGGTCGTGGTGTTCATCATCGCGATCCTGGTCTCGTTGGCGTTGCCCAGTTGGATGAACGCACGCGCACGCGCCCAGACGCGCATCTGCGTCGCCAACCTGCGCCAAATCCACCAAGCCAAAGAGATGTACGCCCTGGCAACACGCGCCCAGACAGGCGCCAGCGTCAGCATGAGCGACTTAGTACCCGATTACTTGCAGGCGGAGCCGTTTTGCCCTGCGGGGGGCGGGGCATCCTATACCGTGAACGCAATCGGGACACCCCCAGCATGCCCCACAGGACTGCCCAATCACACCTTTAGTTGGACAGGGGATTGAGGATGAGACGGGTACGAGGCTCGGCATTTACTGAGATTTTGATTTCGGTGTTCATCGTGACACTGTTGGTACTCAGCATCACGGCGCTCTCGCCGATGACGATGCGCATGCAGCGCCAAGCGCAAGAATACACCTTTGCGACAAATGTGGCGCAGACCGCCCTGGAGCGTGTGCGCACCCTCGATTTCCTGCAAATCACTGCCAACGGCCTCCTTGCTGCAGGGATTGGGCAAACCATCGAACTGAACGATACAAACCAGTTTCGCGTGCGCTTCACCAGCCTACAGCTACCAGGCGGAACAACGCTCAACCTCGCGAATGAACTGCGCAACGGCTTTGGCACAATCGAAGTGTTGAATTTGACCACCAATAACAACATCTCTATCGGTTTGAAGAGCGTGATTGTCACGGTACGCTGGCAAGAGCCACGCACGAACCGCTGGCAACAGGTGCAGTTTGCAACGACCGTCGCCAGCCTAAAGTAGCACGGACA
>CALAMM010000006.1 GCA_937925775.1 uncultured Fimbriimonadales bacterium | reverse complement strand
GCTGCCGACGGCGACGATTCGCCCGCTGATTGAGCAGGCGATGCAACGCGCGGCGGATGTGAAATGAAGCCGCGACCCGCGCATCTGATTGATCTCGGGCTTATCCGCTACGCGCCTGCGCTGGAGCTCCAGCGCAGGCTCCATGCCCAGCGCGTCGCAGGGGTAATCCCCGACACGCTGTTGCTGTTGGAGCATCCGCCCGTGATTACGCTGGGCAAGGCGTTCCACCCCGAACACCTCCGCTTCGCCCGCGAATTCTACGCCCAACAGGGCATCGATCTCTACCCTACCGATCGCGGCGGCGATGTGACCTGCCATAACCCCGGTCAACTCGTGGGCTACCCGATTTTCGACATTACGCAGCACGGGCGCGACCTGCATCGGTTTTTGCGCGATTTGGAAGAGACGCTGATACGCGCCCTTGCCGAGTTTGGCATCGAGGCGCACCGCGAGACGGGCTACACGGGCGTATGGGTTGGTGACGCTAAAATCGCCGCGATTGGCATCAAAGCGTCCCAGTGGGTCAGCATGCACGGTTTCGCGCTGAATGTGAACAACGACCTACGCCTGTTTCAAACGATTGTGCCCTGCGGGATTGCCGACCGCCCTGTGACCTCAATCGCACAGGTGCAGGGGCGTGCCGTGCCGATGGAATCGGTGAAGCAGGCTGTTGTCAGGGCGTTCGAGGCGGTGTTCGGGCTGCGGTTCACGCCTATTGTGGCACCCTGCGCGCCGTCACTTCGCTGCTTCCACAATTTTCTGGGCAATCAACGCGACAGGCTGCGCCGCCCACTGATCCAGCAAGCCCCACACATGCCCGTGCGTCAATCCGGCGACGGCGAGTCGGTATGGCATGGCGATTAACCCTTCTCTTCCAGGGCGGGAAGGGGCGCGCGCTGGATGTTGTGGCGGGGGAGTCCGAACGCCTCGCAGAGCCGCTCGACCACCAGAGGAGCGCGCTCGGCTTCTATTAAGCAGGTGATACGGTTGTGCGCGTCGCTCATCTGCTCAATGGCGACCCCTGCCTCGTACAGCACCTCCGCGACTTTGGCGAACACGCCGTGCAGCTCGCGCATGTTCTGGGCGAAGACCGATACCATCACGCGCTTGGGCTTGACCACGACGCGGAACCCGCTCGCCTCTAACACCTCGCGGGCGCGCGCGGCATGTTCCGAATCGACGCCGAAACTCAGCCCGTGGCGCTGCAACTTGATGAGGAATAGGGGAATCTCCGCCTCGCGCAACAGGTTCAGGATCTGTTGACGCTGCGCTGTAAGCTGGTCGGGATGGGGAACCCGCACGAAGAGATAGGTCGCCTCACCGGAGACGGTAATCGCGCTCACGCCTCGCTCGCGCTCAAAACTCACGCGCTCGCCCTGAACAATCGCCCAGCCCTCGTGCATCGCAGCGCAAAGTATACCCCCACAAGCAGGTACAATTCGCGCAGATGCCCACACAACGGCTCAAAATCAAGGGCATGACCTGCGCAGGGTGTGTGCGCCGCGTGGAGAACGCGCTGTTGCGCACGCCCGGCGTGCGGCAGGCGACCGTGAACCTCGCCACGGAGACCGCAGAGGTCGAACTCGATCAGCCGGTAGCGCCCGACACGCTCATCGAGGCTGTGCGCAAAGTGGGCTTCGACGGTGCGCTGCTCGCGCCTGAAGCTGGCGCACCCGACGACGCTACGCAAGGGCTACAACGGCGTCTGCTTTTCAGCGTGGTATTCACAGTTCCCATCGTCATCCTCAGTATGTTTCTCCCTCAGCCGTTGCCGTATCAGGGCTGGCTGCTGCTTGCGCTCACGCTCCCAGTGCAGTTCGGCGCAGCGCTCCCCCTCTACAAGGCGGCGTACGGCGCCCTGCGACACGGCAGCGCGAACATGGAGGTCTTGGTGCTGTTGGGCACGCTCGCCGCGTTCTTCTACAGCCTCGCGCTCACCCTGCAAGGGCATACGCACCATCTATACTACGAGACCTCCGCCGTGATTATCACGCTGGTATTGCTGGGGCGCACTTTGGAGGCACGGGCGCGCGGGCGCGCAAAACAAGCCCTACAGTCGCTGTGGCAACTGCTGCCGCGTGAGACGCTCCGCTGGAACGGAACCACCTATGTGCCGACGCCACTGGCACAGATTCAAGTCGGCGACCGCCTGCTGGTGCGCACGGGCGACCGAATTCCTGTAGACGGCGTGGTGCTGGACGGGCGCGGTTGGGTGGATGAATCGGCGATTACGGGCGAGTCGCTGCCGCAGGAGCGCGCGGCGGGCGACCGCGTGCTGAGTGGCGCCCTGCTCACCGACGGCGCACTGCATATTCAGGCGCAGGCGGTCGGCGAGGCAACGATGCTGGCGCAAGTCGCGCACGCCGTAGCACAAGCACAGGCACAGAAAGCGAACATCCAGCGGCTTGCCGACAGAGTCGCAGCGGTGTTCGTGCCCATCGTGGTCGCGATTGCGCTACTCACCCTGATGGGCTGGTACGGGGCGACGCGCGATTTCGCAGCGGCGTTAGTACCCGCCGTGAGCGTGCTGGTAATCGCCTGCCCGTGCGCGTTGGGGCTTGCCGTGCCCATCGCGATGCTTACAGGCGCAACCCGTGCCGCGCGGGCAGGCGTGCTAATCCGCGGCTTCGAGGCGCTGGAGCGCGTGCAACGCATCGACACGCTGGTCTTAGACAAGACAGGCACCCTCACGCTGGGCACACCGCGCCTGATGCGCGTGCTGACGGACGGCGTCGACGAGGCGACTGCGTTGCGCTGGGCAGCAGGGCTGGAACAGGCAGTGCGCCATCCGCTCGCAGACGCGATTTTGCATGCCGCGCGCGCTCACGGGATTGAACCTGCGCCGATACGCGACCTCCAAGTCGTGGCGGGCGGCGGAGTAAAAGGATGCCTCAGCGAGTCCGCTAACGACCACCTGCCCCGCACCGCCGACGAACCGACCCCGATTATGCTCGGCAGCCCGCGCTTCCTCCGCGAGCAAGGCATCGAAACCGACCCAGCGTGGGATGCGCCCGTGCTGTTGGCAGTGGACGGGCGCGTCGTGGCAGGGTTCGAGTTCGTCGACGACCCGCTGCCTGAAGTCGACGAGACGCTCCACGCCCTGCGCCACGCAGGGCTTCAACTCGTGCTATGCTCGGGCGACCGTCCTGAAGCTGTGCAAGCGTTCGCTCAGCGAGTCGGTCTCGACGAGTGGTACGCGGCGCAGACGCCGTTGGACAAAGCGGCGTTGGTGCGTCGGCTCCGAGCGGAGGGCAAGCGTGTCGGCTTTGTAGGCGACGGCGTCAACGACGCGCCCGCGCTCGCTGCTGCCGACCTCAGCGTCGCCGTCGCTACAGGAACCCAACTCGCCGCCGAAAACGCCGATCTCATCTTGCTCAATTCCGACTTGCGCACCCTGCTCCGCGCGCTCCACATCGCACGCGCCATCTATCGCGTCGTCCGTCAGAACCTCTTCTTCGCGTTCGTATACAACACCCTGAGCATCCCGCTGGCAGCGCTGGGCTACCTGAACCCGATGATTGCCGCGCTCGCGATGAGCCTCAGCTCCCTCTCGGTAGTGGGCAACGCGCTGAGATTGCTACACCGCTCGTCATAGGCTTGTGCCAGGCTCTTCCCCATCTCCCTTGAGACTGGGGGAAGCCTCGCATCGGCATGATTGAGCTCCCTCCCCGCGTGCGGAGAGAGTTGGCGGGGAGGGTCGGAGTGAGGCGACCTAAGCGACCTATTACTCCTCAAATGGGTTCCAAGAAGTTATTGTGGATGGCGTCCCTCTTTGTGAAAAAGTGCGCAAACGCTTGCATGCAGGTGCTTGGTTTAGGGTACAATAGGCGGTGATGAGAACCGCCGTGCGTGTAAGGAGCACGCCGCGAGTGGAATGGGCGATGCAGAGACTGCAAGCATACTGGCTCCTGAGCAAGCCGCGTGTGACAATCTTGGTCTGGCTTACGGTGGCGGCAGGCTTGACGCTGGGGGGGTGGGGTCAGACGCTCTCAGCTGGGCTGATTGCGGCGACGCTACTGGGTTCATGGCTGGTGATTGCCTCTGCAAACGCCCTCAACCAGGCGTACGAGTGGCGTCAGGACGCCCTGATGACGCGCACGGCGCAGCGTCCTATTCCCTCGGGGCGTATCCGCGTGTGGGAAGGCTGGCTCGTGGGGGCGCTCTGGGGCGTATTGGGCACGCTTGTCCTCGCGCTCTGGGTCAACCTACCCGTTGCCCTCTTGGGCGCAGGCTCCATCTTGCTTTACGCTTTCGTCTACACACCGCTCAAGCAGCGCACGCACTTTAGCACGGCGATCGGCGCGGTTCCTGGCGCCATTCCCCCGATGGCTGGCTGGGTCGCGGCGCAGGGTGGGTTCTCCCTTGAAGCGTGGTTGTTGTTCGCGCTGCAGTTCGTGTGGCAGTTCCCGCACTTTTGGGCGATTGCGTGGCTCTACCGCCACGAGTACACCCGTGCAGGGTTTCACATGCTCCCGTACCCCGACGCGACGGCGGAGGCGACGGCACGGCTCGCGCTCTGGTACACCCTCGCGATGATCGCGATTAGCCTCATGTTCGCGCCGTTTGCCACGCAGAGCTGGCTCTATTTGATGGGTGCCGCGACGCTGGGGCTGTGGACGCTGCGCGCCGCGTATCGGTTTGTTAGGACGCCCGAAGCCCCCCAGAGCGCGCGCAGCGTGCTGATAATCTCTGTGCTGTACCTGCCCCTGCTCCTTATCTGGATGATCGTCAGTTTATGGGTATGAATATGAAACTCAAGAGTCGTTCTCAGGTTTATGGACGCGGGATTGGCGAGGGGAACCTGCCCCCGCGCTATCGTGGCGACGGCGACGGAGGTGGTGAACCGCCGTTCGATCGGTTTCATGCGGCGCGGCTGGGACTGTATATGTTTCTCGGCGCGTTGACCACCATGTTCGGCGCGTTGGCGGCGCTCTACCTGCTTAGCACCCCGGCGCGTCCCGACCTCGTGTTTCACTTACCGAAGCTCAGCTGGTTCAGCACTGCGATTATCCTGCTGAGCAGCATCCCGTGCCAGATGGCGGTGAACGCCGCGCGCACGGGCAACGCACGCATGGTCTGGCTCGGTATGATGCTCACTTTGCTTCTGGGGATGCTGTTTCTGAGCCTGCAGCTGGGCAGCTGGGGTGAGATTGCACGCCACCTGCAGGGCGCACCGCCACACTTTTTTACCTCGATGTTCTATGTCATGAGCGCAGCACACGGGCTACACCTGCTTGGTGGGCTGGTCTTTGTCGGCTACCTGCTCTATCAGGCGCAGGTGCAGCGCGTGGTGAACGTACAGTATGTAGAACTCGGCGCGATATACTGGCACTTTCTGGGCGTGCTTTGGGCGGGGCTGTTCGGCGTGTTGCTCATCAAGTGAGGTGGGAACGATGCGTGGAATGATGTTCTTTGCGTGGGGCTTGCTGGCGCTGGCAGTGGCGGCGTTTGCCTTCGCGCTCTACATGCGCCAAGCAGCCGTGAACACAGAGGAGCCGCTACCTGTCTTTGGTGAGGTCAACATGCCCTTCGAGCTCCAAAACCAGTGGGGGGAGACCATCACCCGCGACGATTTCAACGGCAAAGTGTGGGTCGCCTACTTCTTCTTCACGACCTGCCCCAGCATCTGCCCCATCATGAACCGCAACGCCATCGCGGTGCAAACGGAGTTCGCCAAGAACCCTGAAGTGCTGCTCGCAGGCTTCACCGTCGATCCCGAAAACGATACTGTTCCTGTGCTGAAGAA
This sequence comes from uncultured Fimbriimonadales bacterium, assembly GCA_937925775.1. Classification (GTDB taxonomy): domain Bacteria; phylum Armatimonadota; class Fimbriimonadia; order Fimbriimonadales; family GBS-DC; genus GBS-DC. The sequence goes on along the minus strand of CALAMM010000006.1, from coordinate 8,163 downwards.
GTGGAGCGAGCGACACAATGCTCAGCGCGGAAAGTGGCACTTCCTCACAGGCAAGCGGGAGACGCTTTATGCTCTCTCCCGTGAGACCTTCAAGCTCGGCGCGGAGCCAGGCGACAAAGACCACCCTATCGTCCACAGCGACAAGCTGGTGCTTATCGACCGTCAAGGGCGCATCCGAGGTTATTACTCTGGCGTGAATCGGGATGAGGTTCAGCGACTGCTACAGGACATTTATCGGGTGTTGGAAGAGTCGCGTTGACGGAAGTTTCTGTGGCAACGCTCACAGGGTATAATACCTCTCGCATGGGCTGGTGGAAGAAGACCGATTTCTGGATCGCGCTAATCCTGTTCATTATCAGTATCGTGGGCTTCGCGCGGGGCAACGAGGTGATTGCAGACCCAGGTCAGGATGTTGACCCGCGCCTTGCATGGCTCTACCTAATCGCGGCGGTGATTATGCTGATTAACGGCGTTCTGTCACATCGGCAGCACCTGCGCGATTTGGAGGAGCAGAAAGCGAAACAAGCCGCCCAAGCCAGCCGACAGGAGGCAACCCGATGATTAAATGCGCTGAGTGCGAAAAACCGTTGGACAAAGTGCCCGCGTGGTACAGCACTGTGAACATCCGCTTCGTGTGCGACGCCTGTCGTAAGGTGAACCCACAACACTGGTTGCCCACGACGCTGGACGAGGAAGAGAAAATCCTTGCCCGTGACGAGGATGTGGCGTTCGTGGAGGGCGAGGTCAGCATCGAAGAGCTGGAGAAACGCGACCGCAAACGGCTCGTGGGCGATGCCGACGACCTGTTCGATGTCGACTTGGATGAAGAGCCTGAAGAGGAATGACGCCTACCTTCCGCGAGTTGCGCCCTGAGGAGCAGTCAGCCTGCTTAGACCTCTGGACGCGGGTGTTCACCCCCAGCCGCGATTACTTTGAGCGGTACTTCCGCGACCCATGGTGGCAGCCACGCTACACGCGCGTGTGCGAAATGGACGGCAAGCTCGTCGCCGCGATGCAGCTGGTACGGCGTCCCGTGCGCCTTGGGAACGGACGGACGCTGTGGATGGCAGGAGTCGCGAATGTGGCGACCCTCCCCGAATATCGCGGGCGCGGCATTGCTTCGCAACTGCTGAAAGACCTGCACGCGGTGATGGACAGCGACGATTTCACCTTCGGCCTGCTGTTTACGGGAATCCACGACTTTTACGGGCGACACGGCTGGGAGTGCCTGCCGTTGCCCCTATATGAGGCGACACCAGTGCCTGTAGATATATCGGGCTGGCGGTTCCGCACGGCTGAACCCGACGACCTGCCCGCCATCCAGCAGTGGTACGCCGCGTTCTATGCTGACCACCCGCTGACCGTGCAGCGCGACGACACCTACTGGCGCGTGTGGACACGCTGGGACGACCCAGAGTGGCGCACTAAGTTCTACATTGCAGAAGACACCAGCGGAGCGGCGCGCGGCTACCTCGTGCTGGAGACGCACTATGAAACGGAGGAGCAAGGCAACCGCGTCGTGAGCGCAATCAGCGTAGGGGAGCTGGGCTACGCCCCTGACGATTCGGAGGCAGGGCGCATGCTTCTCGGCTTCGCGAGCCAAACGGCGTTCATGGCGCACGCGCCCCTCCACTTCTTCCTGCCCGAAGCCGACATCGAACGGCTTGTGCGACCGCTCCTGCCCGATGTGCGCTGGGTTGGAAATCAGGGCGCGATGGTGCGCGTTTGCGACTGGGAACCTATTTACGCAGCGAACCTCGCGCAACGGGGCACATTCCTCTCCCAAGCGGTGGCGCTCGCCTTGCTGCTGGGTCTTCCCGACCCTGCAGACACCCCGATCCCCCACGACTTACGCGCACGCCACCCAGTGCGCCCCGCCTGCTACTCGCCCGTCGACTCGTTCTGAATCGGCCTGCGCACGACTCGCTTCACCTTGCTGTAGCGCGTGCGATAGTACCCATAGGCTCCCGCGCCGATTAAAAACAGCACCGTGCCTGTCAGGAGCGCACGGTCGAACTGCTTAATCACCGCGTCGCCGAACCAGTGAACCAGATACGCGACCGCGAAAAAGCGTGCCCCGCGCCCCACCACACTCACCCCCATCATAACCCACACATTATAGCGGAACACCCCGCTGGCAATCGTGAACACTTTGTAGGGGATGGGTGTGAACGCCGCGATAAAAATCGTATACACCCCATACCGATTGTAAAGTTGCTCAACAGCCCGCACTTTCTCCGCTTTGAACATTCGCTGCAGGAGCGGATAGCCGCCGTAAGCACCGATAAGCCAACCGAAGCCTGCACCTAAGACGCTGCCGAGGGTGCAGAGCGTTGCGACCCAGAAGGGCGAGGGGGCGTCGGGCGCGAGCAAGAGCGCAATCATCAACACATCTGGCGGCACGGGGAAAAACGACGATTCGATAAACGCCACGCCGAACAGCCCTGCCAAGCCGTACTGGTGGATAACGCCCAGCGCCCACTCCTTGAGTGCCTGCATACGCGCCGAGAGTATACCCCCATGCAACGCCGTTAGGCCTTATTCCCCCACTTGCCCAGCACGCGCTCGGCGACGAGCTCCGCCGAAATCAGCGTCATGGGGATACCGTTGCCCGGCTGCGTGCTGGCGCCCACCAGATAGCAGTTCCGAAACGGCGTCTGAACGGAGGGGCGGAAGGCAGTGGATTGGAAAAAGGTGTGCGCGATCCCAAACGCCGCCCCTTGCCACAAGCCCATCGCTTGCCACGCATGCGGGGTTAGCGTCTCCACAAACTGTATCCGCTCGCGCTTCAAGCCAACGCGCTGCACAACGGTCTCCAGCACGCGCGGGGCAGCAGCGCGGGCGTCCTCTCCCGTCAGGTTCGGCACAGGAACCAGCACATACAGGTTCTCGCAACCTGCGGGCGCGTCGCCCGGATCGGTGCGGTTGGAAAGGCAAGTATAGAACGACGGGTCGCTGGGCACGCGGTTCTGCTCAAACAGCTCGCGCAGGTTCGCCTCGAAATCGCGGCTGAAGTAGACATTATGATGGAGCTGGTGGGGCAGCGGCTCTGTGTAGCCGATATAGAACATCAACGCGCTACAGGAGTTTTGGAAGTTCCGACGCGCATAGGGTGTGGGAGGCAGCAGCTCGCGGTAGGCGGTAGGCACATCCACGTTGATGACCACGACATCGGCTTTCAGCACCTCTCCCGATGCGAGGCGCACGCCCGCAGCGCGACCGTCCTCGATGAGCACCTCCTCCACACGCTGGTTCAGGTAGATGCGTGCGCCCTCTTCTTGGGCAATCTGAGCAATCGCTTCGGGCACGCGATGCATCCCCCCGCGCGGATACCACACTCCCTCGCCCGACTCCATGTAAGTCAGCACGCCGTAGACCCACAGCGCCGCTTTGGGCGACAACCCCAGATACATCGTCTGGAACGAGAAAAGCATCTGCAGGCGCGGATCGCGCACATACCGCCCCACCCGCCGCCACAAGTTGCTCAGCAGTCGATGACGCAGCAGCAGCCCAATCTGATAGGGTGTGAACAGGTCGCCCAGCCCGTTATACTGCTTGCGTACAAACGCAGGCACAACCGCGTGATACATCGCGCTCAGGTCGCCCATCAAGCGCAGGTAGTTCGGAACCTCATCGGGGCTAATCTTGCGGGCAATCTCGCGTACCATGCGGGCGATATTGGGCGTGGAGTCAAACACCGTGCCGTCGCCAAAGTAGACGCGATACGAGGGGTCAATCAACACAAGGTCTAAGTAGTCTTCCACGCGCCGATGCAGGTCGCTGAAGAGTCGTTCAAGGGGTTCCAGCATCATCAGCAGGGTGGGACCTGTATCGAAGCGGTAGCCGTCGCGTCGTAGCACGCCGATGCGCCCGCCCACCTGCGAGCGTGCTTCAAACACGGCAACTTCATAACCTGCTTTCGCCAGCCGCGCGGCGGTAGCCAACCCGCCCATCCCCGCGCCGACAACAACCACCGTTTTCATAGACGCTCAATTGTACCCGCTCCCAACGCTTCAGACCCCGCGGGATTGATAGGAGCCGCCGCATCGGGTATACTCCACCTGTCCAAACCTGGGCGACACTTCGCGGAGCCTGTAGCGGTTTCGCAAAGGGAGGTTAACTATGCAACAGCGAAGGAACGCTCACAGGGGTGGATCGTGGCGATGGCTGCTGTTGAGTTTTGGCGCGATTGCGCTCTGCGCATTCGGCTACGCGGAAAAGCCTCGCAACGATCAGAAAATCACCACGAAAATTGTGGAGCGGCGCGAGCAGACGCCGCCCCCGACGCTGTTTGAAGTGAATCGGCGCTTACCCCCGCGCCACAAGGTGCTGAAAGCGGAGGGCAAGCCAGGCGAGAAACTCGTTGTCTGGCGCGTGTACTATCGCAACGGCAAGGAAATCAAGCGCGTCAAGCTGGAAGAGCAGACCATCGAACCGCCGCAACCGCGTATTTACGAAATCGGCGTGCATGGGCACATCGCCTCGCGCGGCACGATAGGGCGCGGTACCGCGTTCCGCACAGCGAAAGTGCTGGAGATGCACGCCAGCGCGTACACGCCCCACCGAAGCGGCGGCGGCACAGGTTCTGGCTACACAGCGAGTGGGCTGCCCGCAGGCTATGGCACAGTGGCGGTCGACCCGCGCGTCATCCCGCTCGGTACAGTGCTGTATGTCGAGGGCTACGGGATGGCAATCGCCGCCGACACCGGACGCGCTATTCGCGGACACAAGATCGATCTTTGCTTTGCCACGCGCCAGCAGGCGTTGCAGTTCGGCAGACGCAGGGTGCGCGTGCATCTTTTGCGCGTTGCGCCCGCCCCACCTCCCAAACCGCCTGACGAAGACCCCGACAAGCCCTCCCAAAACCCCGAATAGGGCATAGATACTCATCTTCCCATCGCCGTTGTCAGGAAGGCGTGGACACGATGGAGCAGGTCGGCGGCGGCGGCGCGCAGGGGGCAGATGCGCGCGCGGAGCTGTGCCTCCAGCGCTGTCCGTTGTGCCTGAAACGCCTGCCACGCGTCGAGCAGTGCCTCCTCAAGACGGTTCAGTTCGACGCGCGGCGCGCCCAGTTGGGTTGCCAGCGCGTCGACCTTCGGATCGTAGGCGATGCACAGCGTGGGGACACCCTGCGACGCGGCGAAAATCGCTCCGTGCAGGCGCAGGGCGACCATCCCTTGCAGAGAACGCATCACGCCGAGCAGTTGGGCGGGGTGCGCGGGCGCGGGCAGCACGAAAGCGTCGGTCTCAGCAGCAATCGCCTCGCACAGCGCACGGTCTTGGCTCTCTTGCATCGCGATGAGCATGGCGCGGTAGCCGTCGGCGTGAAGTTGGCGGCAGAGCGCCACAAACGCCTCCTGCACGGGCGTGTTGCCCCAGCGCCGCGGCGCAAGCCCAATCCAGCGCGTTCCCTCGCCCAACTCAACAGGCGGTGGCAGGGGTGTAAGCGACCAGGTCAGGTCGGCGTCTATCGTCGCGTGCGTCACGCCTATCCGACTGAGCCGCTGGGCGGAGTCAGCATCGCGCACGCTGAGGAACGGCACCCTGCGTAGCGTCGCACTTACAAGCCAGCGGCTGATGGGACGCCGCAGCGGTCCCACCCCCTGCCCGACCAGCAGTACCTTGCCGTGCGCTTGCAGTCCCCAGCGTATCAGCGCGAGATAGTAGAGCAGTGAGCGCAGGCTGGTGGCATCTTGCAGCAGGCTCCCGCCCCCGAAAATAAGTGCATCCGAAGCGCGGATTGCCCCCCGCACAGCACGAATCTGCATGCGCGGCAGGGCAGCCACGCCGTAGGTCGCTTCCGTGAAAGTCGGATCGCCCGATAGCACCGAGAGTTGGCTGGCAGTGCCTTTCAAGCCTTGCAGGAGCGCGGCGAGCGACCCCTCGTCGCCCCAGTTGCGGTAGCCGTAGTAGCCCGCGATGACGATTCTCATCGGCTCAGCTGAGACTCTACCCGATAGCGTGCGCGAAACTCGCGATAGAGCGCGTCGTAGAGTCTGGTGTGCGCGGGGTCGGGCGTGAACTTTGCTTGAACGGGGGCGGCTGGCTCCAGTTGTGTCCAATCGGTCCAGCCCATCGCGACGGCGCCGAGCATGCCCGCGCCGCGCACGGTCGCCATCTGGGGCTGTGCCATTTGCCAGATGTCGCGGTTGAGCGCGTCGGCGATAATCTGCGCCCAGAGCGCGGACTGCGCCCCGCCGCCAATCAGCCGTATCGGGCTGAGCCGCCTCCTGGCGAGCCGTTCCACCGCCTCCAGCAGCCAGCGTGCGTTCAGCGCGACGCCTTCCAGCACCGCACGCGCCATCGCCGCACGCCCATGATGCAGACTCACGCCTTGAAACCCGCCGCGAATATGGGGGTTCTCCACCGGCGTGCGCTCGCCCACCAGCCACGGGGTAAAGCGCAGTCCGTTCGCGCCAGGCGGCGACTGCGCAGCGTAGGCGTCTAACCGAGCATAGGCGTCGGGTGGTGGCTCGTCCCAGAACACCGCACGCAACCAGTTCAGGCACGCGCCCGCCGTCTCCTGCTCGTTCGCGATGAAGTAGCGTCCTGGTATGCCCGCAGGAAGCGTCGCGATATTGCGGAGCAAATCCGTGCGTTTGAATGGCACATGACAGCTAATCCAAGCGGAGGTACTGAGCGCCATGTGTGCCTGAAAATCGCGTAGCCCGCCCGAACCTATCGCCGTGGCGTGTAGGTCGGGCGTCCCGACGACGACCTGCACGCCCCGCGGCAAGCCCCACGCCTCGGCGACGGCAGGCAACAACTCGCCCAAGAGTGCCGTGCTGGGATAGAGGTCGGGCAGCTGCTCCCGACGCAATCCCGCGTAGCGCAGCAGCGTCGGGTGGTAATCGATGCGCCGAGCATCGCGGTTGTCCGTAACCCAATGTAGCGCGAGTGTCTCGTAGGAGCTGGCGAATCGCCCCGTCAAGCGCAGGTTGAGGTAATCTTTCGGCTCCAAGAACTTGAAGGTGGCGCGGTAGCGTGCTGGGTCGGCGCGACGCAGGTACAGGATGTGCGCCAGCGGGTCTTTACCCGAGCGCGCGGGCGCGCCCCCCGTCAGACGCACCCAAGTGCGCAATCGGAACAGATTGTAGCCTTTCAGGCTGGGGAAGCTGCCGATCAGCGCGGCAACATCAGGTGCGCCGCGCGTGTCCATCCAGATAATCGCGTTGCCTAAAGGCTCACCCGCCGCGTCGACAGCAACCGTGCCCGACCACTGAGCCGTGCAACTGACTGCGCGAATTGCGTGGCGCAGTTCAGGCGCGTTTTGCCAGAGGCGATGCACCACAGCGGTCAGCGTCTCCCACCAGACATGCGGGTCCTGCTCCACACCGCCGTCGGGAGTAAAAATCAGCCCCTGCGATTCGGAATCCCACGCCAGCAGTTCACCATGAGCGGAAACGACCGCCGCTTTGACCACTGTGGTGCCTAAATCGAGCGCGAGAACCATTCACCGTCGCTTGCCGTGTTCACAACGCCGCTTCGCCGCGTTCGCCCGTGCGGATGCGGATGACTTCCTCAACCTCGCTGATGAAAATCTTGCCATCGCCGATCTCGCCCGTCTGCGCCGCTTCTATAATCGCGCCGATAATCTCCTCCACGCGGTCATCAGGCGCAACGACCTCGATTTTGATCTTGGGCAGCAGGTTCGTGGTGTAGGTGCTTCCCCGATATTTTTCGGTATGCCCCTGCTGACGCCCGAACCCGCGCACATCGGTGATGGTCATGCCGTAGACGCCGATGTCGCTGAGCGCCTCTTTGACCGCCTCGAACCGAATGGGGCGGATAATCGCCTCGATGCGTTTCATCGCTCCTCGACTTTCAGTGTACCCTACCCCAAGTGCCTGAATGTGCCGCTTGCCCCATCAGAGCGCCTTAGAGTCGCTGCAGGAGCTGCAGCACCGTCTGCGGCATCGAGTTCGCCTGCGCCAGCACTGCCATACCTGACTGCATGAGAATCTGCTGCTTTGTGAAGTTCGAAATTTCCAACGCGAAGTCGGCGTCGCGAATGGTCGACTCGCTTGCCATCACATTCTCGCGGGCGACATTGAGCGAACGGATGTTGCTTTCCAAGATATAGCGTTGGAATGCGCCCATGTCGCCACGCATTTTGGAAATCTCCCCGATTGCGGCGTCGATAATGCGCAGCGCGTTGTCTGT
>CALAMM010000005.1 GCA_937925775.1 uncultured Fimbriimonadales bacterium | reverse complement strand
CCACCTTGTAAACCTTCCTGTAAATTTTTTTTTTACATCTTAGACGCCGACGCTACGAGTTTGGGTTTTGTCGGCGGGGACGCCGACGCTACGAGTTTGGGTTTCGTCGGCGGGGACGCCGACGCTACGGGTTTGGGTGTGTGTCGTCGGCGGGACGCCGACGCTACGGGTTGGGTATGTGTCGTCGGCGGGGACGCCGACGCTATGAGGACACGAAGGGATGAAGGGTGTTTGGGCAATCGGGGGAAGCGGGCGGGACCCCCGTGATTGCTGGAACAGCGGTGAGAAACATCACATCACCGCCACCTGCGCGTGGGGCAGCATATGCCGTAGCAGCTCCAGCACTTCGGGTGTTGGGGCAATCCGCTGGGGCACTTCCATCACCCGCGCGTGCCCGTTTATCGGCACTTCGAAGCGCACTACCGCCTCGCCCGCATAACGCTCCAGCACCTGACGCAGCTGACGCAGGTGCTCGCGGCGGCAGTACGGTAGACGGATATACACCTGCGGTGCCTCGGCGGCATCGGCAGGTTCAGGAACCACCTCAATCTGCTCGGCGCGAAACTCGATTGTCCCGCCGCCCTCGCCGTTGCGATTGCCAAACTCGCTGGACTGGGGCTTGCCCCTGATCAAGACGACACGATCTTTCTGGATGGCATCGCGGTACTGCTCATAGACGCTGGGAAAGACCGTCACGCGGATTGAGCCGGTGAGGTCTTCCACCGTGAGGATTGCCATTCGTGCGCTTTTCTTTTTAGAGACGCGCGTTTGCACGCTGGTGATGATGCCGCCGATTGTGAGCGTGGTGCCCTCGCGCTCGGACGCCTGTGCAATCGGCGTTGCCTTGCCCGACAGGGCGCGCATGTAGGGGCGTACTGGATGATCGGAGAGGTAGACGCCCAGCAGCTCGCGCTCCAGCGCCAGTTTTTCGGGTGTGGCGAGGTCTTCTACGAGGGGGAGGGCGGGCTTGGCGACCCCCACTTCTTCCTGACCTCCCCCGTCAAACAGGGAGTTCTGCCCGGTTGCTTTTGCGCGGGCGACCGACTGCGCATAACTGAGGATTGCGTCCAGCCCGTTGAGCAGCTGCGCGCGGTTGGGATGAAGGGATTCGAACGCGCCTGCTTGGATTAGCGCTTCTAAGGTGGCTCGGTTCAACGCGCCTGACCCCTGCATGCGCGCGGCGAAGTCGAAGATGTCTTCGAACGCGCCGTTCGCCGCGCGCTCGTTCAGGATCGCCTCCACCGCTGCCTCGCCGACGCCTTTGATTGCGCCCAGCCCGAAGCGGATGGCGTGCGCGTACTCCGCGCCTGCTTTCGCGGCGTGGCGGCGTCCACGCGCGGGCGTAGGTGCGTCATCGATAGGCTCCACAGTGAAGCCAGCGTGGCTCTTATTGATGTCGGGTGGCTGCACGCGGATGCCCATCGTCTGGCACTCATCGATGAAGGTCGTAATCTTGTCGGTTTTGTCTTTGAACACCGCCATCAGCGCTGCCATATACTCCACAGGGTAGTTCGCCTTCAGGTAGGCGGTCTGATAAGCGACATGTGCGTAGCAGACGGCGTGCGCCTTGTTGAAAGCGTAGCCGGCGAAGGGTTCAATCAGGTCGAACAGGCGGTTTGCCTCCTCTTGCTCGATGCCCTTCGCCTTCGCGCCTGCCACGAACTCGGCGCGCATGCGTTTCATCTCTTCAGGTTTTTTCTTGCCCATCGCGCGGCGCAGGATATCCGCCTTGCCCAGCGAGAAGCCCGCCAACGCCTGCACCACTTTCAGCACCTGGTCTTGGTACACAATTACGCCGTAGGTCTCTTTCAGGATCGGCTCCAGCCAGGGGTGGGGGTAGGTGATAGGCTCGCGTCCGTGCTTGCGGTTGATGTAGGTCGGGATGTGCTCCATTGGTCCGGGGCGATAGAGGGCGACCATCGCCGCGAGTTCGCGCACATTCTGCGGGCGCAGCTCGCGAATGTAGCGCCGCATGCCTGCGCTCTCCAGTTGGAACACGCCCGTTGTGTCGCCGCGCCCCAGCATCTCGTAGGTCTTCGCGTCGTCCAGCGGCAGCTTGCGCACATCGATTTCGATTCCGCGCGTGCGGCGGATGTTCTCTACCGTTTGCGCCAGCACCGAGAGGTTCGACAGCCCCAGAAAGTCCATCTTGAGCAGTCCGATCTGTTCCAGGGCGCCCATATGATACTGCGTCACGGGTTCGCCGTCGGCGGAGCGGGCGAGCGGCACATGCTCCACTAGCGGGTCTTTGGAAATCACCACCCCGGCTGCGTGGACGCTCGCGTTGCGCGTGATGCCTTCCAACTTCCGCGCCATGTCGATGAGTCGGCGAGCGTCTGGGTTGCGCTCGTACTCCTGTTTGACTTCGGGGATGGTGAGCGCTTTTTCGAGGGTCATGCCGGGCTGGGTGGGGATGGCTTTCGCCAAGCGGTCTACCAGCGCAGGCGGTAGGTTCATCACGCGGGCGACATCGCGCAACGCCGCTTTCGCCGCCAGCGTGCCAAAAGTGATAATCTGCGCCACGCGCTCCTGCCCGTATTTTTCGCGCACATACCGAATCACCAAGTCGCGCCGCGCGTCCTCGAAGTCCATGTCGATATCGGGCATCTGGATGCGTTCGGGGTTCAAGAACCGCTCGAAGGTCAGGTCATACTCAATCGGGTCGATATCCGTAATCCCGATACAGTAGGAGACGAAGCTGCCCGCTGCCGAGCCGCGCACGCCGAAGTAGATGCCCTCTCGCCGCGCGAACTGCGCAAAATCGCGCACAATCAGAAAATACGGCGCAAAACCGGTGGTTTCGATGACCGAAAGCTCGTACTCCAGTCGCTGGATGTGGGTTTCGTTGTAGTTGGGGATGAGTCGGGGTAGCGATTCGTAGCAGAGCTCGCGCAGGTGTTGCATCGCTGTTTTGTCTTCGGGCAGGTCGGGGGCAGGCAGTTGCACGCGCCCGAACTCCAGCTGCAGATTGCACCGCTCCGCTACCTCCAGCGTGTTCGCCAGCGCATCGGGATGGTCGGCAAACAGTATTGCCATTTCCTGCGCGGACTTCACATAGAACTCCTCCGTGCCGAACTTGAGGCGGTCGGGCTGATCCAGCGTGGAGCCTGTCTGCACGCACAGCAGCACATCGTGCATCGCGGCATCCTCGCGGGTGAGGTAGTGCGCGTCGTTGGTTGCCAGTAGCGGAAGACGGTACTGCTCCGCGAGCCGCAGTAGCCCCGCGTTCACCTTGCGCTGCTCCGCCAGCCCGTGATCCTGCAACTCGATGTAGAAGTTCTCGCGCCCGAAAATGTCCAGATACTCTTCCAGCAGGCGGCAGGCGCGCTCATAGTCGTCCTTGAGCAGCGCGTCGGGGATCTCGCCCGCCAGACAGGAGGAGGTCGCTATCAGCCCCTGCGCATGCGCACGCAAAATCTGCTTATCAACGCGCGGCTTGTAGTAGAACCCCTCCAAGTTCGCAATCGTGCTGAGGCGAATCAGATTCTTGTAGCCCACCGCATCCTTCGCCAGCAGCAACAGGTGATAACTGGTCTGGTCATGTTTCGTTCTGTCTTTGATGGTGCGCGGCGCGAGATACACCTCACAGCCGATGATGGGCTTCACGCCTGCTGCCTGACAGGCGTTGTAAAAGTCAATCACCCCATACAGCACGCCATGATCGGAGATCGCGACGGCGGGCATATCGAAATCCGCCACGCGCTTGACTAACTCCTTAATGCGCGTTGCTCCATCCAGTAGGCTGAACTCTGTGTGTAGATGTAGATGTACGAATCCCGCTTCCATGCGAAACCTCCCAAGATGTTGTAGGGGAGATTCGCGTCGGTGGGGAGGAGTCCTGCCGATTAGGGCGGCGAATTTCCCTAAGTTGCGCTCAGACGCGCCGCTCTTGCACAGGCTTCAACAGCCACGCCGACGCGAGAAAATAGATGGGCGCGAGCAGAAAAATCCACCGCCAGCCTGTTCCCAAGCCGTACTGCGCGTTCAGCCAGTCGCCCAGCGGTCCCGCAATCAGGGGCGCGATCACCTGCGGCATCGTCATCGCGATATGCCAGATTGCCATATACCGCCCCGATTCGCGCGTCGGCACGAGGTTGCT
>CALAMM010000004.1 GCA_937925775.1 uncultured Fimbriimonadales bacterium | reverse complement strand
CGCCAAGAAAGGCGTCGCACCCACAGCGCGTGGCTTGGACAGTCCCGTCCAAGCACAGTTCGTCGGCGGGACGCCGACGCTACGACGCCAAGAAAGGCGTCGCACCCGCAGCGCGTGGCTTGGACAGTCCTGTCCACACGGTCTGCGGCTCGAGCTTTAATCCAAGCACAGCGCGTGCCTGCATCAGGTACACTTTTGCATATGCGCACGCGGAAACATTCGGGCAAAGTACACTGGGTTTTTGTCCTGTTCATCGCGCTGGTCGTGGTGTTTGCGGTAATGGCGCTTGCGCCCATCGTAAGCGAGCTGCGCCAACCGCCCTATGTTGCTAAGGCAAAACAGTTTATGGAGTTCATCCGCCTCAACAAGTTCGATGAGGCGGCGAAACTGCTGGATATGGAGGCGGTGCCGAAGGAGAAACGCGACCCCAAAAAAGTGATTGAGGACAAAATGCCGATGCTGGGGCAAATTGAGAAGGTGAGCTTGGTAGATGTGATTGAAGCCCCTGCTGATCTAAATCACCCCAACGCCAGCGACGGCGTGCGCGTGGATTTGCATCTGCAGTGCTATCTGGCGCAGGGGAGCGCGTTTATCTACCTTGTGCCCAAGAATGGCGACTGGGTGATTGTGGACTACACGATTCAATAAGTGGAAAACGCCCTGTTGGAGCAATTTGGCAGGAATTTGACCCCAATTCCCCGAAATTTTTGCAGGATTTCGGAATTGCAGGGAGTATAATAGGGCAACCCTTGTCGGCATGGCTCGCGAAGGTGGGTAAGAAACCAATCACGCAAAGTGGAGGCGGAGTCATGCCAGAGCGACGGCATAGCACGACGCAGATTGAGAGCGTGCTAAGGGAACTGCGCGGCGTGTGTGGCGCGCGGGTGATTGTGGACGAAAGCGGTCTGATACAGGAGATACATCTGCTGGTGGAGGCAGACCGCAATCCGAAGCAAGCGGTGCGCGATGTCGAGTCGGCATTGCTGGCGCACTTTGGGATTCATATCGACCATCGTAAGGTGAGTGTGGCTCAGAAGGGGAGCGCCTCGAGGCTCCAAGACTCTATGCGCCTGCGCTGGCAGGATGTGCAGATTTCCCACGAAGGGACGCGCGCGGTGGTCACGGTACTGTTGGAGCGTGGCGGCACCGTGTTTCGTGGAGTGGCGGTGGGCGTGCGCTCCAGCACGCAGATTCCGCGTCTGGTGGCGTCGGCGACGCTCCGTGCCGTTGAAGCGGCGCACGGACTGTGCGAGCGGTTCGGACTGGAGGATGTCTCCACCACTACGACGGTAGGCGGCTATCCAATAGCGATTGTGTTGGTGAGCGCCGTGCGCGATCAGGGCGAAGACTTACTGGTTGGGAGCGCGCTCATCCGCCAAGATGCGTTGCGCGCTGTCGGGCTGGCAACGCTGGATGCCGTGAATCGGCGCGTCTCGGCGTTTCCAAGCGACGCCGACCTGCACTCGGAAGCAATTGTATCGGCGTCTGTGAGCGATGCGACGCAAGTGAACTCGAACTGAGACGATTTGGGGTGCATCCGCGATGCACCCCAGCAGGCAAGGCAAGTCGGAGCGGAGCGACCTGTGAGGAGCGGCTGACTATTCCATAAACAGGAGGGACAGTCGATGAAACGGTGGCTCATTCTCATGGCGATGATTGTAGCGATGATGTCGGTCGCCAGCGCGAAGCGGGTGTACTACCCGCATCGGTGGGACGATCCCCTCGAGCGCGTGCATGAAACGGTTCAGGTTCCGTAATCGGCGCCTGAAATAGTGGGTAGGTGGGCTTGCCTTGCCTGACCCTCGATTTCGGATGAGCAAGCGGAAACGGTTTTGGCTGTGGTTCTCAAGCTTGGCAATCGCCTCGGTGGTGTTGTTGCTGGAGGCAGGATTGCCGTTAGCGCAGCAGCACCTGCTGGGCGTGTTCATAGGGGTTGCTGCGCTTGCGGTTCTCGCGGAGCTACTGCTAATTCGTTATCCTTTGCGTCCTGAGTATCACGATCGGGGATTGTGGTTCAGCGTTAGCACGCCCGTTGTGATCGCCGCGATTATCATCTATGGTTGGCAGTTTGGTGTGTGGTTGGACGCGGTGATTTCGCTGGTCGCGGGCTTGCTCACAATCCTGCTCAAGAACACGCGCCTGCGCTGGGTGCTGACCAACATGGTGCAGAGCGTTCCGAGCGCGGGCGCTGCAGGGCTGGCTGTTGCGCTAATCCAGCCTGAACCGATGATGGGACTGTCGACCGTCGGGGCGTTGGTTCTGGGGCTACTGGCGTACATGTTGGTGAACACGCTGTTAGTGAGCGTGACGATGGCGATTGCGGAGGGGGTGCGGTTGCGCTGGGTGCTGGGTCAGACTGCGCTCAGTTTGCCGCGCGATATCGCGTTGATGACCCCGATTTCGTTCTTGATTACGGCGGCGCTGGCGTCGTATGGCGCAGTGGGGTTGATTGGCGTGTTGGCGCCCTACCTTGCCCTGCGCCAAGCCTTCGTGATTGCCGTGCGCCAGCAGGAGCTGTATCACCAGACGATTCGGAGCCTCGGCTTTCTGGTGCAACGCGCCCATCCTTACACGGGCGGGCACTTGCAGCGCGTCGCGCAGTGGGCGCGCCGCGTCGCCGAGCAGCTCGGGCTGCCCCCAGAACGATGCGAGCTGGTCTATGAAGCCGCCCTCCTGCACGACTTGGGCAAAACGGTACTGGACGAACGGATTCTTAACAAGGAAGGGGGGCTAACACAGGAGGAATGGGAATACATCAAAAAGCATCCCCAGCTGGGGGCAGAGATTTTGAAAGACACCCCGTTCCTGGCTCCCATTATCCCGTGGATTGCGATGCACCACGAGCGTCCTGATGGTAAAGGCTACCCCTTCGGGCTGAGCGGCGAGCAGATTCCTATCGAAGCGCGGATTATCGCGGTGGTGGATGCGTTCGACGCGATGATTGGAGGCGAAGCACCGAACCAGCAGCGTCCGCACCGCCGCTCGTTGAGCGTGGAGGACGCGCTGGCGGAGTTGGAACGCTGTGCAGGCACCCAGTTCGACACGCAGGTGGTGCGGATTTTCAAGCAGGTCGTGCAGGATTGGCAGCAGCAGCGCATACTGGGGTCGAGGGCATAAGATGGAAGGCGGGTGGTGGTCCGTTTGGACGGCGATTGGCTCGCTGCTGGCACTGGCGTATTACGCTTTTGTTGTCGCGCCTGCGCGGCTCCACCGCTGGCGCTGCGAAGGGCTACAGGCGTTTGCACGCCTCATCGAGTTGCGCACGCAGGGGCGCTACGGCAGGTCGGAGCCGTTGGCGGCGCTGGCGCACGCCGTCGCCCTGCGGATGGGGCTACCCCTCCATGAGCGGCGGCGTCTGGAGCTTGCCGTCTACCTGCGCGATATCGGCACCGTGGCTCTCCCCTACGCGCTTCTGAACAAGTCCACTGCCCTAACGCCTGCAGAACGCACGCTGCTGAATCGGCACGCCGAAATCGGCGCGTCGATTACCGAGCAGATTCCTGGCCTCTGGCGCGTCGCCCCGATTGTGCGCCTCCACCATGTGGTCTACAGCGAGCATCCCGACGCGCCCCTGAGCGCGCATATTCTCAGTGCGCTCGACGACTGGCTCCGAATCGCCGAGAGCACCGACGCTGACACCGCCACTTCGGTGCTGAAACAAGGCGTGGGCACACGCTACCACCCGATGGTGGTGCAGGCGATCCTGAGCGAGTTGCGCCAGCGCTCGCTCGGGGATGTTCGCGCGTTAACCCGCTCCGCTGCGCTGTGGCTGTAGCGCGACGCGTTGAAAAATCTGCCGTGCCTCCTCGTAAAGCTCGTAGGGCACGAGCTTGGGTTCGCGCAGAGCCTCTTCCAACGGCACGGCGACGATCTCCACGCCGCGCAGCGCCGCGAGCATCCCGAACTGTCCCGTGCTGACCAGCTCGGCTGCTTTGAGTCCCAAGCGCGTTGCCAGCACGCGGTCGAACACCGTCGGCGGTCCCCCGCGCTGGATGTGCCCGATCACGGCGTCGCGCGTTTCGATGCCTGTCATTTCTTCGATGTAGCGTGCCACCCGCGAGCCGACGGCGCGCTCTTTCAACACCTTATGCCCGAACTCATCGGTCTGAGTGGGTTCGTCTGTGCCCGCGAAGGGCAGCTCCACGCCTTCCGAGACGACGACCAGCCCATAGCGCTTACCGCCGTGATAGACCTCCTTGAGATAGTGGCACATCGCGTTCAGGTCGACAGGGACTTCGGGAATGAGGATCCAGTCGGCGCCGCCGCCGATGCCCGCATACAGCGCGACCCAGCCTGCGTGTCGTCCCATCACCTCCAACACGATGATGCGGGCGTGGGACTTAGCCGTGTCGCGCAGGCGATCCATCGCCTCCACCGCCACCGAGACCGCGCTGTCGAAACCGAAGGTGAAGTCCGTCCCGCCTAAATCGTTGTCCATCGTTTTGGGCACGCCGACCACGCGCACGCCGTGTTCCGCATAGAGCCGTCGCGCGACGCCGAGCGTGTCCTCGCCGCCAATCGCGAGGATTGCATCGAGGCCGAAATCGTCGATATTTTCCAATAGCCGTTGTAGCTCGGCGGGACTCTTGAACGGATTCGTGCGCGAGGTGCCCAGTATCGTGCCGCCTTCGCGGATAATCTCGTCTACGCGCTCGTCGGTGAGCGGGACGGTCAAGCCCTCAACCAGCCCCTTCCAGCCCTGCAGGATGCCGATTGGGGTGTGCCCGTCTCGAATCAGGCGCAGCGTCGCGCCCCGAATCGCAGGATTCAATCCCGGGCAGTCGCCCCCGCCCGTCAAAATACCCACACGCATCTTCAGAACCTCCTAATTAGTCTCCCGTGCGAATCGGGGCAGGCTCAGCGAATGGTTCGCTGACAGGATAATTATACTCCATGAGGAATCCCACTGCCCCGCGATGACCGCGCTGACATCGATGGCAGTGGCTGCGTGGATGACGCCGACCTGATCGCCTTGCTTATCCGAGCAAGGGTACTCGAAAATCGGGGTTATGGGATACCTAACTATACCGCTGTCGGACGATTTTGAGGTGTATTGCGCGGTATAATCCTCGCTCGCGCCTCTCTCCTCAAGGGCAGGCGGAGGATGGAGGTATGGGAGTATTCTTGCGATGTGGCGCGGCATGGCGGTGGGGACTCGCATGCTTGCTGGCTGCTCCACCGATAGTAAGCGAGGGTCGCGCTGTGTGTGCCGCTCAGGATTA
>CALAMM010000003.1 GCA_937925775.1 uncultured Fimbriimonadales bacterium | reverse complement strand
GAAAGTGGTCGATGTCAATACCAGCGAAGTGCTGTTCACGGGCAGCTGGGTGTGGAGCGGAAGTTCCTACGCCGGTGGCTCGGATGGCGCAGTAGGGCTAAACCAGTTCTTTGCTCTTTCATCCCCGTCGAGCCATTTCCTCGTGTTTGAGGTTGCTATTCTGCACATTGACGGCGCTCCCGCGCCTGGCACTTCCACTGCCAGCCTGCTGCTGGTGGAGCAGGACTGGGTGCCTGAGCCTGCGAGCCTGATTGCGCTGGCAACGGGTCTGGGCGCGCTGGTGCTGCGACGCCGCAAGAACTGACCCTCGTCTTTCCTTTCCGGGCGTAACAGTTATGGGGCTGGGAGTTGCCTCCCAGCCCATTTTTATTCAGGGTCGCGCCAGACGCCGTCGGCTTTCAGTAAGGCGATTAGTTCTTCCACGCCGCGTTCAGCGGGGATGTCGTTTTTGACAAGTTGCCCCTTGCGATAGAGCGCGATCTTGCCGCCGCCACGCCCTACATAGCCGTAGTCGGCGTCCGCCATTTCGCCTGGTCCGTTAACGATACAGCCCATCACCGCGATGTCCAGCCCCACAAGGTGTTTCGTAGCCGCGCGCACTTGGTTCAGCACGGTGGGCAGGTCGAACTTCGTGCGCCCGCACGACGGGCAAGCGATATACTCCACTTTGGTTTTGCGCAAGCCCAGCGCTTGCAAAATGTCGTAGCACACCTCGATTTCGTGGAGGGGGTCTTCCGCCAGCGAGACGCGAATGGTGTCGCCGATGCCCTCCGCCAGCAGGGTGCCGATACCAATCGCGCTCTTAATCCGAGCATACATGCCGTCGCCCGCCTCCGTGACGCCTAAGTGCAACGGATAGTCCATCCCCTCCTCCTCCATGCGCTTAACCATCAACCGATTTGCCGAGAGCATGACGGGCACGCGGCTCGCCTTGAGCGAAATCACTAAGTTTTTGAACCCGTGCGCCTCGCAGATTTTGAGATACTCCATCGCCGATTCGACCATGCCAACGGGCGAGTCGCCGTACATCACTTTGATTCGTTCCGAGAGACTGCCGTGATTGACGCCGATGCGCATCGCCAGCCCGCGCTCTTTGCACGCCCGAATCACGGGCAGGAGCGCGTGTTCAATCGCCTCTAACTCCTGTTGAATCTCAGAGGGGCTGTAGTCCAAGCGGTTCGGGTCGGGCTTGCGGAACACGAAAAGCCCCGGATTGATGCGCACTTTATCGACATGTTTGGTGCATTCGAGGGCGATGTCCGTGCCTTGGTGATGGACATCGGCGACGAGGGGGATGCGTCCGTAGCCGCGGCGCTGGAGTTCCTTGCGGATTTCGCCGAGGTTTTGCGCCTCGCGCAGGTTCGGAGCGGTGACGCGCACGATTTCGCAGCCCGCCTCATAAAGTTGGATGATTTGCGCCACCGCCGCTTGGGTGTTCATCGTCTCGGCGGTAATCATCGATTGGACGCGGATGGGGTTATTACCGCCGATGCCGATATCGCCGACTTTGACCTCGCGCGTGCGGCGGCGGGGCATGCTCATCGGCAGCTGCACCGCCGTCAGCGGGACAATCGGGTTCATAGCGGGTTAATTGTACCCGCCTTAGAGTTCACACCACCTCTCGCAGGTAGTCGGCGTAGCGGTAGAGTGCGCTGCGGGCGCGTTCAAGGCGTCCGATGAGGTCGCCTTGATCGTAGCGTAAGATGTCTTCGATGGTCTCCGCAGCGAAGAGGGCCTCCATCGCGTCGGTCGGTTTGCCGACAGTGCGCAAGCCGAACTCGGCGTCGCTGGGGTCGCAGTTCAGGTGTCCCGTCAGGTAGGGTTTGAGCGGTGGGTAAGCGCGTTGGAGCCAGCGGCGGAGCGCGGCGTACTGCGCCTGAAACGGCGCGCCATCGCCCGCAAACGCCGCGCTGCAAATCAGCTCCGCTAACTGCTCGAACCGCTCGTAATACTCTGCCAGCAGCACCCGCTGTTCCTCGATGGGGAACTCGACGCTGTTGCCGCGCCAGTGCCGAATCTGTTCTCGTGCCGTCTCGGGTAGCGATTTCACCACCGCGATGGCTCGCAGCCACCTCACTCGGAGAGCGGTCTGCGCCTGAATACGCCTTTCCCAAACGCCCTGCGCGAACGCGCGCGCCCAAAATAGCAGTCCCATCCTATGCCTCCGTGCGCAACTCGTTTTGCTTCATCAGAAAGTTCAGCTTTAGGTCGCGGAGTTGACGCTCGTACTCCCGTTGCGACTCTGGTTCGAGGTGTGGCTTGAGTTTTCCTGCCAAAAAATCGGCGCAATCGATGGCAATTTGGGCCTCCTCCAGCGCGATATGCGTCTTCCCCGTCGCAGGGTCGGGAACGAACCCCATGAACTGCCACGCGCCTGCGATGTATAAATCCAGCGTGTAGCGCAGCAGAGTGTAGACATCCGTGCGCTCAGGAGCCTGCTCCATGCGCCACCTCCTTGAGAGTCGGATTATACCCCGCACCGCAGCCAATGTGATGTTAATCACAGACAAGGCTTGCGCGGATGGGGGATACTTTACCCCGTAGGAGGTTCACTATGGCAACGATTGTGGATATCGCTGTTCAAGCAGGGAAGTTCAATACGCTGGTTCAAGCCGTTCAGGCGGCGGGTCTGGTAGAAACGCTCAGCGGTGAAGGACCGTTCACCGTGTTCGCTCCCACCGATGAGGCGTTCGCGCAGATCCCCCAAGAGACGCTGCAAGCCGTGCTGGCAGACAAAGAGAAACTGACCGCGATTCTGACCTACCATGTCGTACCAGGCAAACTGATGGCGACAGATGTGGCGCGGAGCAGTCAACTCCAAACCGTGCAGGGTCAGAGCATCACGGTCAACACGGAAGGCGGCGTGCGCGTGGACGACGCCAATGTGATCCAGACCGACATCGAAGCGGATAACGGCGTCATCCATGTGATCGACCGCGTCCTCATGCCTAAGTAAGCGTTTATCACCTCGCAACTCGTTCGGGTGGAGGGCAGTTGCTCTCCACCTTTTTTTAGGCGGCGAAGTCCAGCTGGTTAGTCATGATTTGGAAGGGGCGCAGGTCTTTGAGAACGATCGACTTACGGTTGGTGGCGAGCCAGCCTTTGCGCGCCCAGCGTCCGAGAGTGCGGCTAACCGCCTCTCGACTTGCGCCCACATAGTCGGCGATTTCCTGATGGGTTAGGTGGATTTCGATGCCTTCGTCGGTCTGTTCACCGATGCTCCGTGCCAGCCCCAAGAGCGCGTATGCGACGCGCTGGCTGAGTTTGAACCGGCTGATGTGGAACACGCGCTCCTCGGACTGACGGATGCGCTCCGCCAAGTTGCGCAGCAGCGCCAGCGCGAAGTCGGGATGTTCCTTGAGCAGGCTTTCGAACTGCTCGGCGGAGAGGTAGCGCACTTCGGTCGGCTCCAACGCTTCCACCGTAGCGCGTATCCAGTGCCCTGTGAGAATCGTGGTCTCGCCGAACGAGTCCCCTTCGCCCAAGATGGCGTAGGTCAGCGCGCTGCCGTCGGGCGCAATCGAGTAGACCTTCATCAAGCCTTTCTCCACCACCCACCAGCCGCCTGGCTCACGCCCTAACTCCAGTCGCTCGCCAGGATTGTAATGCACGGTGAGCATCCGACTCAGGATTTCACGCGCCTCCGATTCGCTGAGCCATTGAAACGGGTTGGTTTTCACCAGAGCCCACTTGACTGCCATACGGGTTCACCTCGTGAGTTCAGATACGCCTTGCGGAGAGGCAACCGCTCGCAGGAGGCAAGGCAACAAAAGTATACCCCAACAGTGCTACGGTTTCCGACGACCGCAGTGGGGAGATAGGTATAATCCCACTCTGACGATGCTCAAACCCGAAAATCGGCTCGCGATTTTGATGCATGAAGGGATTCGCGGCAACTTCGGCAAGACGGGGCTGGGCTTGCTGCGCTACAGCCAGAACCCCATCGTGGCGGTGATTGACCGCGAGTGCGCGGGTCAGTCGCTGCCTGCGCTCACAGGTATTCCCCGCGATGTGCCTATTGTGGCGTCGGTGCAGGAAGCGATGGCGTACCGCCCCGATACGCTGGTGATAGGGATTGCGCCCCCAGGTGGCGTGCTCCCAGCGGAGATGTGGCGCGAAGTGCGGGCAGCCGTCCTCGCAGGGTTGAACCTCGTGAACGGCATGCACGCGCCCTTAGCCAAGCATCCCGACTTAGAGCCGCTCCTGCACAGCTGTCAGTGGATTTGGGATGTGCGCAAAGAGCCGCCAGGACTGGAAATCGGCTCAGGCAAGGCACGCTTTCTGCCCTGCAAGCGCGTGCTAACCGTCGGGACAGATATGGCTGTCGGGAAGATGACCGTGAGCCTTGAGATGCATCGTGCCTGCCTGCAGCAGGGGATGCGCTCGCGCTTTCTGGCAACAGGGCAAACAGGGATTATGATCGAGGGGCACGGCGTCGCGTTGGACGCAGTGCGCGTCGACTTCGCCTCAGGCGCAGTCGAAAAGTTCGTGTGCGCGCTGGCAGATGACGCCGAGATCATCCACATCGAGGGACAGGGCGCACTGACCCACCCCGCTTCCACCGCCACACTGCCCCTTCTGCGCGGTGCGCAACCCACTCACCTGATTCTGGTGCATCGCGCTGGGCAAACGCACATCCGCACTCTCCCGAATGTGCCGATCCCGCCGCTGCCCGAAGTGGTTCGAATCTACGAGCAGGTCGCCGCGATGGGCGGCGCGTTCTACCCCTCGAAAGTTGTCGCCGTCGCGCTGAACACGGCGCACCTGAGCGAGTCGGAAGCGCGGGAAGCCATCGCGCAGGTGGAAGCCGAAACAAAATTGCCCTGCACCGACCCCGTTCGGTTCGGTGCAGGGCTGCTATTGCAGGCGATAAACGGACAGGGGTGAAAGCCTTACAGATGTTTGGCGATGCGCTGTTCAATCGCCCCTTTCGGCAACGCGCCCACAATCTGTTCCACAACCTTCCCGTTCTTGAACAGCAGCAGCGTCGGGATGCTCATAATCCCATACTGCATCGCCAAGTGCTGCTCTTGGTCGACATCTACCTTGAAGACCTTCAGTTTCCCTTCGTATTGGCGGCTTAGTTCTTCTACAATCGGCGCAATAAGGCGGCAGGGGCCACACCAGACTGCCCAAAAGTCCACCAGCACGGGGATGGGCGAGTTGAGTACCTCCGCCTGCCATTCGCTCTGAGTGATAGCCTTCACCATCTGCATAACCTCCTATGAATAGTGGCAAAGTATACCCGATTTTGTGTTCTTGCCAGAGGGCTACCCCTTGCGAAATTCTCGCTCAATCGCCTGCAGAACCTCCCCATATTCGGGCGTGTCCAGCCCTTCCAACCACATAATCAGCGCGTCTTCAACATTATCGTAATACTTCGCACGCACCGCCACAGGGCGGAAGCCGAACTTTTCATAGAGTTTCTGTGCGGGGGTGTTGCTGACACGCACTTCGAGAAACGCTTTGACGCAGCCGCGTTCGCGTGCGATGCTAAGCAGGCGGTGGATTAGGCGTTTGGCGAAGTTGCGCCCGCGGTACTCAGGCTTCACGGCGACATTTGTGATATGTGCCTCGTCGATGACCAGCCACATCCCCGCGTAGGCGACGAGCTTGCCGTTCAGGCGCAGGTTCAGATAGAGCGCGGAGGGGTTGCGCAGGTCGTTGCGGAACGCCGCCTCAGACCAGCCGGGCGCGAACACCTCCCGTTCGATGGGCATCACTTCGGGCAGGTGCGCCTCGGTCATGCGTTCGATGGTCAGGGTCTCGCCGTCCTCAATCACGGATTCCGCAGAGCTGTTTATAGATTCGGATGACTTTACGCACATAGTCTTGAGTCTCGCGGTAGGGGGGCACGCCACCGTATTTGCGCACTGCGCCTGAGCCAGCGTTGTAGGCTGCCAGCGTGAGGATGACATGCTCCCAGCTGTTCGGGTCGCCCGTCTGCGCCCAGTATTTTTCCAAGTGCCCGCGCACAAGTTTCACCGTGCCATGGAGGTTCTGGATGGGGTCGTAGGGGTCAACCACGCCCAGTCCGCGCGCGGTGCCAGGCATCAGCTGCCCCAGCCCTGCGGCACCCTTGCGCGAGGTGGCGTCGGGGTTGAAGCCCGACTCGACCAGCACAATCGCCACGATGAAGCGCGGATCGACGCCGTAGTGCGCACTGAAGCGCAGGATTGCCCACGCAATCTGGTCGGCTTGCTGCTGCGACAGGCGCGGGTTGCACCTGCGAATGAAACGCGCATATTCAGGCTGATAGAGGTGAAGATGCGCACGGAAAGTGTCCCAGTCGGGCGCAGGGGTGGGGCGGAGCGTGTTCGAACGGCTATTGAGGCTCCCGCCACGCGATGGGGGACGCGCTGTGAGGGTCTTCGGCGTTCGGGGCGTCGACTGCGCGTGCATCCGCTGCTGCGACTCCCACTTCGCGACCGTGCTGGCAAAGGCGGCATCGAGCAGGCGATAGGTCGGGGTAACAAGCGCGCTCTCGCGCTGCACCTCCACAATTGCGCGAATGCGCACTTGCCCACGAGTGAGCCAGCCGTGCCCTGCGCCAATCGACACGACGATACTACGCCCCGGCTCGATCTCCATCAGCACGGATTGCTCCTCACCGACGGCTACCGAGCCGACCACGACACCCTCCACTTCCAGCACGCGCTTGCCGACCACAAGCTCCAGCGCGGCGATTGGCGTCACGCCCTTGATTTTATACGCCGCGCGGGTCTTGAGATACGGCTCCAGCTCCTGCGCCCCTGCAAGACACGCGCCGAATAGCCCGTACACCAGCAACGCCGTGATGCCTCGCATCCAGCGGCACTTTCGCACCATAGATTAAGTATTCCATGCAGGGGCGTCGCTTCCTGCTATGGAACCTCGGCGGTCGCCCATGGGCTTTATCTGATGTTCATCGCCGCTTCGATATCCGCCCAGCGATAAATCCAGAAGTTGCGCCCCTCGCTGTTCATGGCGACGACCAACCCCGATTCGAACGGCGTGCCGAAGTGATGGGCGCTGGCATCTAAGCCGTCCGTGCTGTCGGCACCAATCGCTATCGTGGCAATCGGCACGGACTGCTTGCCGAAGCGGGGGTAGAGGTGGAGTTTGCTACCCCCTTTGAGTTGCTCGGTGCAGAGCAGGTAGCCGTCGCTGTGTTTCGGGGCGTAGAGGGCGATGCCTTCCTGATCCCCTGTGTACTCGGTGGCGAACAGCGCGAGTTCGCGTTCCGGCATGGCAGGGTTCACATGGTACTTCCGTATGCCAACGCCCTCATCGGCGTAGTAGACATAGCCGAGTTCGCTGTCGACGCACACTGCCTCGATTTCGCCCGCGCCGCTGAACGCGCCGAACGCCCGAAGAAACTGCACGCCTACCCTGCCGCGGCGCGTCGGCACAAGGCGATATTGGTGCAGGTAGCCTTGCTTCGGACCCGACTTGCGCGAGACAATCGCGTGGACCTCGCCCCGCCCTGCTTGGTAGAGCGCGATGCCCATCGGCATCGCACGCTCGCCCGACTCGCCAGCGAATACCCGCGCGCTGTCGAGGTCGGTGATGTCGACAAGGCGTCGGCGCGTGGGGTCAATCCGAAAGATTCGCAATCGGTTGGCGTAGCGCTCCGTCGCGACGGCGATGTCGATACGCTCGCGCCCCAGCATAAAGCCGTAAGCCACATCGACATTGTTCGGCTGGTCGAGGTTCGAGACTAACTGCAGCAGGCGTCCGCTTAGGTCGAACACGCCGAGGGCTCCACGCGGCGTACGCGCTTTATTCGTGCCTAAAATCAGGCTCAGACGAGGATGACGCGGGTGCACCCAGATTGCGGGGTCGTCCGCGTCGTCGGGCAGCGGCGCTGTGCGCACCGCAGGGCGCACCTCCAGCGTCTTGGTCCCGAGCAGGCTCCGCATAGCAAAATAAGCAGTTCACGCTAAGCGCTTCGCTCCCTGCAAGCATGCTGCCCAATCGCAAATACCATCAGGTACAATTCACGCACTATGGGACACTTACTATTAATCGGTGCAGACGGTTCTATCGGTCAATCTGTTGCGAAGGCGTTTTTAGAGGACGAGTGGCAAGTATGGGCGGTTGGGCGTCATGCAGAGCGGTTCGCGGAAGGCGTGCAGTGGGCACACACGGTCTCCGATGTTGCTGACTTTGAGCAGATGACGCACGCTGCGCAGGCGTTGCAGGCCTACCTCGCCTCGCAGGGCGATTTGAAAGTGGACGCGCTGGTGTATGCGGTGGGCGACATCACGGCGCAGAAACTCCACGAGATGAGTATCGATGCTTGGCATCGCATCCTGAACGCAAACTTGACGGGCGCGTTTGTGGCGACGCGCGTCTTCAGCCCGCTGTTTAGCCCCGAGCCGCATCTGTTCTATATCGGCGCGTTGAGCGAGAAGCTCGTTCTGCCTGGTCTGAGCGCGTATGCGACGGCGAAGGCAGGGCTGGAGGTGTTCGCGCAGGTCCTCGCGAAAGAGCAGCCGCGCTGGAAGGTCACCGTTGTGCGTCCGGGCGCGGTGGCGACGCGGTTCTGGGAGCGTGTGCCGTTCCGCTTGCCGCCGAAATCGCTCTCGCCCGATGATGTTGCCCTACGCATTCTGGAGGCGTACTACAACGAGCAGCGCGGAACGCTGGACTTAATCCCCGAATGAGAGCGATTGAGCCGATTCCTGAGTCGATGCGCGCGGCGGTGGTGTACGCCTACGACGGTGCGCCCGAATCGTTGCGCGTCGAGACGCGCCCTGTGCCCCGCCCTGAGCGTGGTCAGGTACTGGTCAAAATGGTCGCCGCGCCGATCAACCCGTCGGATCTGATGTTTCTCAAGGGATTGTACGGCGTGTTGAAGCCGTTGCCAGTTGTGCCAGGCTGGGAGGGCATGGGGCGCGTGGTGGCGACGGGCGACGATGGGCTTAGTCGCCTGCTACTGGGCAAGCGTGTAGCGTGCGCCGCGCCCAATCAGCAGGATGGTACTTGGGCAGAATACATGCTCACCTCCGCCACGCGCTGCGTTCCGCTGCGGGACACTGTGAGCGATGAGCAGGGCGCGACGCTTATCGTGAACCCGCTTACGGCATGGGCACTGATGGACATCGTGCGCAACAATCGCCAGCGTGCTTTCGTTCAGACCGCGGCTGCGAGCGCTGTCGGGCGGATGCTGGTACGCCTCAGCCAGCACTTCAGAATCGAAGGCGTCCATATCGTGCGGAGCGAGGCACAGGCAGAGTTAATCCGTGCGATGGACGCACGGTATGTGCTCAACAGCGAGTCGCCCGATTTCGACCAACGGCTCCGTGATCTTTGCCATCAACTGCACGCTCGGCTTGCGTTCGAGGCGGTTTCGGGCATGCTCTCGGCGCGGGTGTTAAAAGCGATGCCTCAAGGAAGCCGTCTCATCCTTTACGGCGCGCTCTCCGAATCGCCCCTTATGGCAGACCCGCGCGACCTGATTTTTGAGCAGAAGCGGATCGAGGGCTTCTGGCTCGCTGACTGGCTCTCGAGACGCACCCTGTGGAGCCAGCTGCGTCTGAGCCGACAGATTCAGCGCGCGCTGGGTAATCTGATGCACACCACAATCGCAGGCAAGTACCCCCTCTCGGAAGTGCATCGCGCCCTCGCAGACTACCAGGCGTCTATGACAGCAGGAAAGCGACTGCTTGTGATGCACTGAAGACCGTGGGGCGCTATGGAGAAACCGCTGGCGCGCCCGGAGGGATTCGAACCCCCGACCCCCAGATCCGAAGTCTGGTGCTCTGGTCCGCTGAGCTACGGGCGCTTACCTTCCCGCTGTAGTTGCCCAATTATACCCGATGCTGGTCGCCGTCCAAGAGACAACGCCCGACACTTACCCCACGAACAGGCGCGACTTGCTGAGCTCCATCTGCATCGTCACGAGCCGATGGTACACGCCCTCGCGTGCCATCAGGTCGTCGTGTGTGCCGACCTCCACGATGCGCCCGCGCTCCAACACCACGATACGGTCCGCGTTGCGCAGGGTGGATAGCCTGTGTGCAATCGCAATTGTGGTGCGGTTTTGCACCAGTCGCTCCAACGCCTCTTGAATCAGTCGCTCGGTCTCGGTGTCCACCGAGGCGGTCGCCTCGTCCAGAATCAGGATGCGCGGGTTGCGCAGGATAGCGCGGGCGATGGCGATGCGCTGCCGCTCACCGCCCGACAGCCGATGTCCGCGCTCGCCCACCCAAGTGTCGTAGCCATCGGGGAAACGCATGATAAAGTCGTGCGCGTTCGCCGCCTTAGCCGCCTCGATAATCTCCTCCAGGGTGGCGTCCGGACGCGCGTAGGCGATGTTCTCGCGAATCGTGCCAGGGAACAAAAAGTTGTCTTGAAGCACGACCCCTATGTGCTGGCGCAGGTCTTGCATCCGCAACTCGCGCAGGTCTTTACCATCCAGCAGGATGCGCCCGCGCGTGGGGTCGTAAAAGCGACAGAGGAGGTTAATCAGTGTCGTCTTGCCCGAACCTGAGGGTCCCACCAGCCCAATCATCTCGCCAGGGCGGATGTGCAGGTTGATGTCGTGCAGCACGGGGTGGTGCTTCTCGTAGCCGAACGACACATTCTCCAGCACGATTTCGCCCTTGACCTCCGTAAGGGGCAGCGCGTTCGGCGCATCGCGCACTTCCGGCTCTGTGTCCAGTATCTCAAACACGCGCTCCGCCGCCGTCACGGTGCGCGATGCCCAGTCCATAATGTTCGTGATAATGCTCAGCGGACCGAACAGCATGCCGATGTAAGACAGGAACGCCACGAGCTTACCCAGCTCAAAAGTGCCCTCCAGCACGCCGCGCCCGCCCACATACCAAATCACGAACGAACTGGACATCACCATAAACGAAATCAGCGGGAACACACTGGCGTTGATTTTGCCCGCCGTCATGCCCGTCTCGGCGATTTCGAAATTGCGCTTGTCGAAGGTCTGAATCTC
>CALAMM010000002.1 GCA_937925775.1 uncultured Fimbriimonadales bacterium | reverse complement strand
CGCGGGGATGTCCCAGCGGCGCGCTGGGATGTCCCAGACTCGCGCGGGGATGTCCCAGCGGCGCGCTGGGATGTCCCAGCGGCGCGCTGGGATGTCCCAGTTGTCGTCGCATCGGCATTGCGCCGACGAACCGCCTCCCCTCGCGTCGGCGTCCTGCCGATGTGATTCCCCCCTACTGCACATCGCGCCGCCAAAAAATCAGCAGCCCAACCAGCAGTGCAGCCGTGATGTAGACCCCCACATACACCAAATCCAGCGTCTGCACTTCGGGCTTGAGGAAGCGCAGGACCTCTTCCGCTCCTATCGGGGGCGCATCGTCCATGCCCGGAGGCAGGATTGTATCCACACGCTGTTGCACCAGTCGTTTCAGCGTCGCCATCGGCAGCGTCCACTCTGAAAGCCACACGATCTGCTGGAGCAGCTTCACATTGAAGAACGCCGCTATGGGGCGCAGGAAGTGATCAGAGAAATAGGCGAACGCGCCCGCTGCGACGGTGAACAGCGAGGCGACTGGTGCGCCCAGAAAACTGGAGAACGCGAGCGCTAAAGTGCCGTACAGCACAGGGTAGAGGAGTACATAGGGCAGCGCGCGCCACATCTCCACGCGCGGCTGACCCTGAATTGCTACCGAAACCCAGAGCATCGCCGTCCAGAGCGTCGCGTTCACCGCGCAAAACAGCATCACACCCAGCCATTTGCCCAGATAGAGTTCCCAGCGGTGGAGCGGGCGTGGCAGGATCGCTGCTAAGTAGCCCCGCTCAATCTCCCCTGTAATCGCGCCCGCGCTGAGCAGTATCGCCAGCACCGACGAAAAGAATTTGATGATATCGACGCCGAACAGCACGGCGAGATTGACCCCCAGTTCGAACTGGCGCTCGCTGCCGCCGAACGCCTCTTTGAACGCGCGGGGCAGAAAGCTCAGTCCGTACAGTGCGACGAGAATTATCAGCGTGCCCAGAAACGCGCGTCGGCGCATCGCCTCTTGGAGCGTCAACGCCACTATTACGCCCATCGCTACTTGTCCTCGCCCTCCACGGTCTGGATAAACAGGTCTTCCAGCGTTTCGCGGTGCGCTTGTAGCCCCAGCAGGGCGCCGCCCGCTTCCACAATCGCCCGCGCCAGCTCGGGCACATCGTCCTCCTCAGCGACCTCGGCGATTACCCTGCGCTCGTCAATCGGCTGCACCTTCCGCGCGACCTTCGCTATCGCTTCCAACACGCGCGCCTCCACGCGCTTGAGCTCCACCGTCACCACCGAGCGGTTGACCAGCAGGTCGTCCAGTGCGCCCTGCTTCACCACGCGCCCTTTGTGGATAATCGCCACCTCATCGCAGCTGCGCTCCACTTCCGAGAGCAGGTGCGAGTTCAAAAAAACCGTCTTACCACGCTCTTTGAGGTACTGCACCACTTCCCGCGCCCGCCGTCGCCCCAGCGGATCCAGCGCCGAGGTCGGCTCGTCCAAGATGACAAGGTCAGGGTCATGCAAGATTGCCTGCGCCAGCCCGATGCGCTGCTGCATGCCTTTGGAGAATTCGCGGATCCTACTCTTGCGTCGTTCGGCAAGCCCCACCAGCTCCAATACCTCGTCGATGCGCTTGCGCAGCAGTGCGCCGTCCATCTTCGCGAGTCGCCCATGCAGGCGCAGGAGCTCCTCTGCAGTGAGGAAGTCGTGGAACTGGAACTTTTCGGGTAGGAAGCCCAGCTTGCGTTTTGCGGCGAGCGTGCCTGCGCGATGCCCCAGCACGAACGCCTCGCCCACAGTGGGGTACACATTGCCAATCAAGATCTGGATGGTAGTCGTCTTGCCCGCGCCGTTGGGTCCCAAGAAGCCGAAAACCGTTCCCTGTGGCACTTTCAGGCTGAGGTTGTCCACCGCCACAATCGGCTTACCACCCAGTAGCGGTCGGAACACTTTGCGCAGATTGCGCGTTTCGATTGCCCACATCGGCAGAGATTGTACCCTCTACCCGCTCGCCTGCCGCGCGACGCACGCATATCATCGGCATCGTCCACGCTTTTTCTAAAACTCAGTGCCCAGAGTGCCCACGGGCTGCCCCAGAGACCCGTATCCGTAGCGCGAGAAGCTCGGCAACGCCTTGAGCCGTAGGAACACCTGTAGCCCTGTATCTCGCCGAAAGCCGAACGGGTTGTCGATGTAGCGCACCTCCAGTTCGGCGCAGTGCAGGTCATAGACCCAGAGCGCCTGACGCGATTCGAATCGGTTCAGGTAGCCGTTATACTGTGTGAGGAACGAGAGGCGTGTGCGTCCCCACTTGAGGGCGTCCACGCGCAGGAAGAGACTGCCCCAGCGGGCGCGTTCGGGGTCGTAGCGTGCTGCCAGGGTCAGGCGCGAGTCGCCGAACCGCCACTGCAGGTCGGTTCGCAGGCTGCGCCAGCGTTCGCGATTGGGGTCATAGCTCAGTTGGGAGCGCCAGCGGAGCCACTCTGCGGGCTGATACTCCAGGTTCAGGTTGAGCAGGCTCCACGGCTCGCGTCCCCTGTCGGGAGCGCGCAGGTCGTAGCTGGTCTGCGCGGCGAGGCTCCAGCCCCCGCCGAACTGCCAGCGCAGTTCGCCACCGAGCAGGTTAGAGACGCCTGTTCGGTCAAGTCCCAGCGGGCTGTAGCCGTGGGGGCGCAGGTAGTTCCAGCGTAGGTTCAGGCTGAACCGTTTGCCCAGCGGCAAGCGTTGCTCCAGCGTGGATTGCAACAGGTACTGTGCGGTATCGTCACTGTAGAAGGTCTGGCGGAACCGATAACTCCAAGCAGTGGTGGGACGCGCGTCCCGCTCACGGGCGAAACTGCCTATGCGTCCCTGCCACTCGAAAGCGTACCGCTCGCGCGTGATACGGGTTTGGAACCCTTCGGCGAAGCGTCCGATACTCAGACGCAGTTGGGAGTTGGGCAGAGGCAGGCGCAGGCGCCGCGCCGACGCCGTGAAACTGATCTCAGGCAGCCGTTCTAACCCTCCCAGCACCGTCGTCTCGCCGACGGGGATAAACCGCTCAAGGTCAAGCTGGAGGTTCATCTCGCGCTCTACCTCGTAGCGTAGGTTCGCCCGCAGGTTCCACTGCCGATTGCCCGTGCGCCCCGCACCGAATCGATTCTCGAACTCCAAATACTCGCCCGACAGGTCGCTTTGCAGGCGTCCGAGCGTGCGCGTATCTTGCAAGTTGAGCGTGCGGTTGGCGTTTTCGAACGCGCCGGTGCGGTTGCGATTCTCGGCGAGGCTGAGGCGTGTCTGCCCTGTGCGTGTGGGCAAAGTCCAGTCGGTGCGCACGCTCCATGCCGTGTGATCGCTAAAGAGCAGATAGCTGTTTCGTCGGTACTCGGCGTTCCAGCGTGTCTGTATCGCGCCGAGGTTCTGCCCGTGTTGCCAGCGTCCTGTGAACGAATCGGTGCGTTGTCGCAGGTCGCGAAGCAAGTAGAGGTTCAGGTCGCCGCGGGCGTAGTTCTGCTGGAGGTTGATGCCCAGCCCGCGCTTTTGCATCAGGTCGAACCGCGCGTTGCCGAGCGCGCCCTGCGCCAGCAGATAGGCGATAGCGTAGCGGAGGTAGAACCCCTCCTCTTCGGAGAAGCCTGCATCTGGCAGGGTGGAGGTGGTCTCGTCGCGCAGAGGTACGACGACATACGGTAGGGTCAACACGGTGCGCCCCAAAATGCGCAGGCGGACATTGCGCAGGATGGCACGCTCGCCTGCGGTCGCGTCCAGCGTCTCTGCACTCCAGTGGAAGTGGGGATGCTCCTTGTTGCAGGTGGTGGCGCGGCACTGCTCGGCGTGGACGCGGTTCTCTACCCCCTCCAGACGCGCACTCTGCAGGTAGAGGCTCTCCAGCAGGCGGTTCTGGGTAAAGGCGGGCTTGAGTTCAGCCTTGCCTTCAAGTAGCGTCCAGCGTCGCGCACGGGTATTCAGGAGCAGCTCCGCTCCCTGCGCCAGCAGGTTCTCACTGCGCAGGTCCACGCCGTCGAGAAAGCGATATTCGGTTCGGCGCGGGTAGCCGAGAAAGCGCGTCCCTTCCAAGAAGTATTCGCGCCAACGGGCAGTGATTGCCTCGCCCTGCACCGTGTCGGACACGCTGTCGTAGCGCAGCGCGCCCTGCGTCTCGAACTCAACAGGCTCCCCAGACGGTTGCCCGAACGCTGCGGTGGCAGCCACAACCGCCACTGCCAGCCCTACCGCCCGCACGCACGGGATTGTACCTGTTTTTTTTCAAACCTGTTTCGCGCCCCCGGCAGGAATCGAACCTGCGCACCAGGCTCCGGAGGCCTGCGCTCTATCCACTGAGCTACGGGGGCGTGTGCCCAATTATACCCGATGGAGTGCCTCGCTTTCGGGGCTACCCCTTGGCGAATCCTCGTAAAATGTTGTATAATCATCACGACGATCTCAGGAAGGAGGCAATTAGAACGATGGACGAGCGACATCTGATGGAACCGAACCCTGAAGCGTCGCAGGCATTAGAGGAGTCCCAGTCATCGGAAGCCACGCAGGCATCTCCAACGCCAACGCCCGCCAAAAAGCAAGGTGTTCCCGTATGGCTCTGGATAGGGCTGGCGGGCGGTGTGGTGGGGATGTGCGTCCTGTGCGGCGGTGTGCTGGCTATGTTGGGTGTTATTGGTGCGCTCTCATCGGGGCGACCGACGCACCCAACCGCTTGGCAAACCGCACCTGCCGCACCCGATTCCCCCTTCTACTCGCCATACGGCTCGGCAGGCGACGGGTTCGATATGGGTCGCGGCGCCTATACTCCGATGCCCAACTATGATTTCGGGAGCGGCGCAGGCGACGGACTCGGCTGGGGCAGCAGCGACGGCTTGTCCGACTCGATCCGTCAACACAGCGCTGAGAACTCATGGTGGGCGGAAGAGTGGAGCCGCGCGCTGGGCGACAACTATCCAGAGCCTACGCATGTCGACCCCGACGGCAACCCGGGCTGGATCGACCACAGCGGCGCCTTCCACGACTACAACTCGGGCATGTCGGATTACGAAAGTAGCACACTGGGCGGCGGTTACGGCGGGGAGTGAGAATCACTCCAAGAGCCGCGGCTGGTGCATAGTGGGCGCGACATGCTCGGCTTTGCCGCCGATGTATTGGCGCAGCACTTCTGGGCTGTCGCCGTGGTAAAGCGCGCGGGGCGTGCAGCGCAAGTTCGCCGTCGGAAACGCGCCCCCTGCTCAGTCGTCCAATAGGTATACTGGCTACGGAGGACGACGATGAAACATCTACTACGCGCATTTGCACTGGGAGTGTTGCTAACGCTGGGCGGTGTGGTAGGCTATACCCAACTGGATAAGATTCTCAAGGCAGGCGGTATCGCGGTGGTGGTCGATCGGTTCGGCAGCGACATGGACCGCGCGATTAACCGTCTCACGAACACGAAACCTGATAAGAACTTTGCCACGAAGGTCGTGCCGATTATCAGCGCGGGTAACGGTGCGTACATCGGCGCAGCGCAGGTAATGGGCAAACCCGACTTGGTAAACAAGGTGCAAGCGGTAGCGCAGATAGAGGGCGACTTTATGGGGCGCGATGTGCGCTTGCGTGCGCTCATTCCCAT
>CALAMM010000001.1 GCA_937925775.1 uncultured Fimbriimonadales bacterium | reverse complement strand
CCACACAGTGAGGGGTTTGACATGAGAAGGCTGAGTTTATTCGTAGGCGTTGGGGTACTGTTCCTGTTGGCGTTTGCGGACCGTTCGAATGTGTCGGTCAGCAATCTGCAGGCGCATGTGAGGTATCTTGCCTCGCCTGAGTTGGAAGGGCGGTTTGCGATTGCTCCTGGGGCGCATAAAGCCGCAGAATACATTGCTCGCGTATTTGAGCAATCAGGTTTGGAGCCGAAAGGCACAAACGGTTATTTTCAGGACTGGGAGCTGACGCTCGGTTTCAAGCCTGGCAGCGAGAACTACCTCAAGCTCAAGCGTGGTAGCGTGTGGGAAGCCCCTGCCGACGCGATTCGCCCCTTGAGCCTGACCAGCAACACGAAGGTGGAGGGCGAGCTGGTGTTTGTGGGGTTCGGGATCTCCCAGCCAGACGCGGGCTACGACGATTATGAGGCGGTGGATGTTTCTGGAAAGGTTGCCGTGATCTTGCGCGGTGCGCCCCGCTTCGAGGGCGTTAGTCAGGACATCCAGCGGGCGTCTCGAATCTCGCAGAAAGTGCAGACCGCAATTCAGAAAGGCGCGGTCGGCGTGATTTTGGTGAATCAGCCCGAGAACGACCGCTTGCTCCCTGTGGGGATGCGCGGGCGTGCCCCTGCGGCGAATGTGGCGATTCTGAATGTGCAGGCGTCGGTGGGCGACCGATTGCTGCAACCTTTGGGGCTGACCGTCGCGGAGGCGGTCAAGCGCATCAACGAGACGGGCTTACCCCTCAGCGCGAGCCTCAACGCCAGCGTGGAGATGGCGACCTCGCTGGAGCCGAATCGCGGCGTGGCACGGAATGTAATCGGCTTCATTCCTGGCAGCGACCCGAATCTGCGCGATGAAGTCATCGTGATTGGTGCGCATTATGACCATCTGGGCTTTGGTGAGGTCGGCTCGCTCGCGCCAGAGCCTGGCGACATCCACTACGGCGCCGACGACAACGCCTCTGGCACCGCAGCGATTATGGAGCTGGCACGCCTGCTGGCGCAGAACCGTGCCCGGCTCAAGCGCAGCGTGCTGGTCATTGCCTTCTCCGCCGAAGAGGAAGGCTTGCTGGGCGCAGCACACTTCGTACAGAACCCCACCGTGCCCCGCGAGTCCATCGTCGCCATGCTGAACTTCGACATGGTGGGGCGTATGACGAATAATCGCGTCTCGGTCAGCGGCGTGGGAACCGCCGCCGAGTGGGAGAGCATCCTCAAAGCGGCGAACACGGAGAACCTGAGCCTGCAATTGAGCCAATCGGCGTCGGGCGGCAGCGACCATATGCCCTTTATGCGGGCGAACATCCCCGTGCTGTTCTTCTTCACGGGCATGCACGCGGACTACCACCGCCCGTCGGACACTTGGGACAAAATCAACTACGAGGGTCAGGCGCAGATTGTTGCGTTGGCGGAGCGCGTGGTCTACGACATCGCCAGTCGTCCTGAGCGGTTGCAGTTCACGCGCCTGCAGGCGGCGCAGGCGGCACAGAGCGCACGGCGCGGTTTCCGCGTGCGCATCGGGCTTATCCCTGCCTACTCGGAGCAGGAGGGGGTGCTGCTCGACGGCGTCGCGCCCGGCTCCCCCGCCGAAAAAGCGGGACTGCGTGCAGGCGACCGCATCCTCGCCGTGATGGGACAGCGCGTGAGAAACATCGAAGAGCTCACCAGCCTCTACGACAAAATGGAGGCAGGCAAGCCTGTGGAGTTCACGGTCCTCCGAGAAGGCAAGGAGATTACCGTGCAGGTGACACCCGAAGCCCCTTGAGAGCCGCGCTTCGTCACGGGCTGGGAAGGATACCACCGCCCAGCCCCCACATTCCACCCGCGACAAGGGGTATCCTAAAACCGCATGCGCATTCTTGAGATTGTATCGGGTACAACCGTGTGCGGTGCGACCGTGCACACGCTCCAGATCGCCAAAGAGCTCCATCGGCGCGGCAACGCGATTACCCTCATGGGCAAACCCGGCGCATGGGTACTCGAACAGGCACGCGCAGGGGGTGTGCCGACGCTGGAATCGCCTCTGAAACGCTTGCCCTTGCGCGATTTGCAAGCGGCGGCGCGGTTCGTGCGCGAAAACGCCATCGAAGTGCTACTTGCACACATGTCAGGAGCGAACAATTTCGGGGTCTGGTTGAGCCGACTGGCAAGAGTGCCTGTGGTGCTGCGTGCCCACGCGCACACCATGCACTTCCACTGGCGGATGGCACACCACATCATCGCGGTCTCAGAGCAGACCCGACGCTATCACATCACGCGCAACCTCGTGCCGCCGACGCGCATTAGCACGGTGCATGGTTTCATAGACCCCGCACGCCTTAACATGCCTGACAAAGGGGCGCGTCAGGCAGTGCGGGCAGAGCTGGGTCTCTCGCCTGCCGATTTCGTGATCGGGGTGATTGGAAATGTTATCCCGCGCAAGGGGCAGATTTACTTGATTCGCGCGTTGCCGAAGGTAGTTGCGCGTCATGCGCAGGTGCGTGTCCTGCTGGTGGGTGTTGTGCATCCTCCGCGTTATGGTATCCAAGTCCGACGCGAGGCGGAGCGATTGGGCATCGAGGCGCATGTGCTGTGGCTTGGCGAGCGCAAGGATGTGCCGCGCCTCCTGCAGGCGTTAGACCTTTACGCCCTGCCCACGCTCAACGACATGTTGCCGATGGCGATGCTGGAAGCGATGTGGACGGCGCTCCCCATCTTGGCAACCCGTGTCGGCGGTATCCCTGAAGCCATCACCGACGGCGTGGACGGATGGCTGGTGCCCCCGAAAGACCCCGACGCGCTGGCGAACGCCCTGCTGGCGATTATCGAGAACCCCGAAGAACGCGCCCGACGCGCCCAGAACGCGCACCAGCGCGTGCAACAGTCGTTCACCGTACAGCCGCAAGTCGCCAAAATCGAGGCAATCCTACAGCAGGTCGTCGCGGAGTATCGGCAACGGCGCCGCCGTTAGAACTGCACCACCCGCGCGCTGTCGACGCCTTCCATCCGTCGGATTTGCTCGAACGCTTCGGGCGGGATCGGGTTGTCCACCTGCAGAATCATCACGGCGCGCCCGCCCCTCTCCGTCCGTCCCACATGCATCCCCGCGATGTTCACCTGGTAGTTGCCCAGTACCGTGCCCACGCGCCCGATGATGCCCGGACGGTCCTGATGCTCGGTCATCAGCAGGATGCCTTCGGGGCGGATGTCCACGAACAGCCCGTTCAGGTGGGTGATACGCAGGTCGCTGCGCCCGAATACGGTTCCTGTCAGTTGCTGGGCGCCGTGTGGGGTGTGTGCTGTGAGCGTCAGCGTATCGGGGTACAGTTCCGCTTCGGGGCGCACGCTCCATTCCAAGTGGATGCCGCGCTGCTGCGCGATGAGGGGCGCGTTTACCAAGTTCACAGGCGCGTCGGTAGAGCGTTGTAGCAGTCCGGCAAGCGCGGCGCGGGCAATAATGTCCAACGGCAGGTCGCCCCAGTCGCCTGAGAAGATGGCGTGAACGCGCTCGATGGGAGCATCGGCAAGCTGACTGTGGAATATCCCCATCCGCTCGGCGAGCTGGAGATACGGCTCCACGCGAGCGACCAGCTCGGCGGGGATGGGAGGCAGGTTCACAGGACTGCGCGGCGTTCCACCCTGAAGCACCGCCACAATCTGCTCGGCGACATCGACCGCCACTTTCACCTGCGCCTCCACCGTGGACGCGCCTAAATGCGGGGTCAGCACATTCTGGGGCAGATGGAGCAGTTTCCAATCGGGCGGGGGTGGCTCGGTGGGGAATACATCGAGCGCTACGCCTGCCACATGCCCCGATTCGAGATACTCGACTAAGGCGTCGGGGTCGATCAGCTCGCCGCGGGCGCAGTTCACAATCCGCACGCCTGGTCGGGTGAGCGCGAGCGTCTGGCGGTTGAGCAGATGGCGCGTTTCGTGGGTCAGGGGCGTGTGGAGGGTGATGAAATCGCTTTCGCGGAGCAGGGTCTCCAGCGGCACAGGTTCCACGCCGAGCTGGCGGAGGTGCGCTTCGGGCACGAACGGGTCGTGTGCCAGCACGCGCATGCCGAATGCGCGGGCGCGCCGCGCCACCTCGCGCCCGATTTTGCCCATCCCCACCACGCCCAGCGTCTTGCGCGACAACTCCACCCCGACGAACTGGCTCCGCTTCCACTCGCCCGCCCGCAGCGAACGGTCTGCTTGCGGGATCTGGCGTGCCAACGCCAGCAGGTGCGCCATGGTCAGCTCCGCCGCCGCGATAGTGTTGCCCTCAGGCGAGTTGACCACCACAATCCCCCGCCGCGTCGCCGCGTCCACATCGATATTATCTACGCCCACCCCCGCGCGCCCAATCACCTTCAACCGCACGCCCGCCTCAATCACCTCCGCGTCCACACGGGTTTGCGAACGCACCATCAGCGCATCGTACTCGCCGATGATTTGCAGCAGCACCTCGCGGGACAGATTGGGGCGATAATCCACCGTCGCCGCTCGGCGCAGTATCGCCAACCCTTCCTCTGCTACAGAATCGCTCACCAGCACGCGCATCGCCGTAAAGTGTACCTGTTGTTCGACTGACTATGACCGAGTGATAAGTTCCTCAGAGGTTCCCCCTGCTTGCAGGGGGAACCGTTTGTGGCAAAGCACGGAGGGGGTCAGAAACGGCACCGCGTCATCATGCACCGATACCCCTGTGAACGCAAAAGTTGTACGCTCGCCCGCTTTGTCTCCCCGCCTGCAGGGAGGGGCGTTTGCACATCTAAGGGACTTATCAGGCAGAAAACCCCGCCTCGCGGGGAATGTGTGCTATAATTAGGAAACCTGCGCGCATGGTGCCCCGTCTTATAAGACAGAGCGTAGGTGGGGAGATACAGTCTATGCACTCGATAGGGAAACGCTTTGCCTTCGTGATTGCCAGTGTGGGGCTGGTGGGGTGCCTGGTTGCTCAGGAACCCGCAAAGTCGCCGCAGCGCCCTGAGCAGTCGCCGCGCGACCAGCAAGAGGTCGAGTTCGGCAAGAAAGTCGTCGCCGAGATCGAGAAGCAGTATAAGTTCGTCACGGACCCCGCCTTGGTGGAGCGCGTCAATCGGATTGGACAGACGCTCGCAGAGATTGCCCGCACGACGCCCACCCATGCGCGCTATGGGGAGTCGGGCCCCGCGCCCTTTGAATTCACCTTTTACATCCTGGACGAAAAAGATGTGAACGCTTTCTCGGTGCCTGGCGGGTTTATCTTCGTGAACAAGGGACTGCTGGACTTTGTTTCCAGCGATGATGAGTTGGCGGCTGTGTTGGCGCACGAGATTGCGCACGCCGCGCATCGCCATGTCACCAGGCTCATTCGGGACGACGCCCGCGTGCAGCAGAGCGTGCTCCTGCCCGCCCTGCTGGTGGGCGTGTTCGGGCGGCTGCCCTCGGAGGATTTTGCAGGGCTGATGACGGGAGCGCAGCTCTATCGGATCGCGCGCGTGAGCAGCTTCAGTCAGGAGGCGGAGACCGATTCGGACTTGACCGCGCTGGAATATCTGCGCCGCTCGCCCTATAACCCTGTGGGGCTGCTGGTGTTCATGGAGCGGTTGGCAGCGGAGGAGCGCAAACGCCCGCAGATCGACTGGGGAATTTTCCGAACGCACCCGATTACCCGCGAGCGCGTGGAAACCATCAAGCGCGCCCTGCAGGAATACGGTATCCCCATTCGTCGCCGTGAAGTGAGCCCAGCCCTGCAGGTTCACGCGTTGATGCTGGACAAAGAACAGCCTAACGGCTTATACGAAGTGCGCTTTGAGGGAATCCAGATTTTCGTGCCTGCCGACGACCCGCAGCTGGGCAGCTCGCGCACCCGTGCCGAACAGATTGCCCGCACGCTCAACACGCTCCTGGATGATGGCGTGCAGCTGTACGAGGTGCAGCTCAGCGCAGATAAACGCAGTGTGATGGTGCGCGGCAGTGAAGTGACACGGATTACGGACCAAGACGCCCAGCTCGCGGGCAAGTCGGTTGAAGCGTTGGCGGAGGCGACGCGCGAGGCGATCCGACGCCTCCTCTGGAGCGATGCAGTACGAATGGGGCTTTAGGCACACTCCTGCAACGTTCGGTTCCACACCGCCAACGCGCGCACCTGTTCCCAGAAGGCGTTGGGCTGATTGTTGTCTGCAAGCAAGCCTGCGCTGGCTTCCGAGCCGATGAGGGGGAAGCGGAGCGCGACCACATACGGCTTGCTCAAGGCGATCAGGCATGCCCCCTCCAGCCAAAGTAGCGGCTCGTCGCGCGTGAAGACTGCGTATCCCTCCGAAGGCGGCAGCGCGAGCTCCAAGTGGATGGGCTTGCCCAACTCCCCATAGCGCTCCAGCAACTGGTCAAGATCGTAAAGCGTGCCGTCGTACCAGCGCCATTCGAGATGAACAGCCTCGAAGGGAACCCCCATTTCCACGCACTGCTCCAGCACAGGGTATGCGCTTTGTCGCTGGTAAAAACTGTGGACGCCTCGCAACAACCGCACAACGCCGAAGTCGATGGTGCGTGCCGCCTCGCAGAGCGCCGCAAGCTGGGAAAAAGAGTTTCCCGAACCCGCATCGTTGCCCCCCAACGCAGCGAGTGTCCAGTAGCGCACTTGCCCGCGATGACGGCTCATGAGGGTTCTGAGCTCCTCAGTGAGTGCGGGAGATGAGGTTTTATCGGGCACGCTGGCCGCGATGGCGATGCGGGCGCTTTGCACCTGCTGGATGACGGCGTGCCAAGCATTCGAGGATGAATCCAGTGTGAGTTGGAGCAGATTGAGGGGCGCGGCGAGCGCATGCAAGGCGATGCGAGCGGCGTCGGCGGTCTCGGTGCGCACGCCCCAGAGGAACGCCGTACGCCCGCGCATGCGCTGAAGTCGCGTCCGCGCGACGCTCACCGCGCCTTGCTCCGCTGCCTGTACGCTTTCGGCGAGCGCG
The DNA here is from genome assembly GCA_937925775.1 of uncultured Fimbriimonadales bacterium. Taxonomy (GTDB): domain Bacteria; phylum Armatimonadota; class Fimbriimonadia; order Fimbriimonadales; family GBS-DC; genus GBS-DC. Next base: position 2,759 of record CALAMM010000001.1, on the reverse strand, counting down.
TCGAGCCACTGCTGTTTAGTTGCATACGCCTGCGCCTGCTGCAGTTGATTCGAGACCGCTTCCAGCGGCACACCACGACGCGCGTACTGCTTGATGAGCGTGCTGGTCGCCTTGAGATAGCGTTGTGCCAGCTCACGCTCGATAACGAGCGACGAAGTTCGCGTTGTAAAACCGTCTGCCCAGAGATAGACGCGCCCAACGCCGCGCAGCCTAACGGGATAGGCGACGCCGAACGGCGATGGCGGCAGGCGCGCAGGTTCGTCTGCGCTCGGCGGCTCCAGCGGCAGCGCATCGCCCTCCCTGCTTGCCCAGCGCAGCAGCCGCCACTCGTCCACACCGCCCGCCGTACGGATTTCTAATCCACTCATCATGGGTATTTTCGGTATTCTGAGAGCAAAACTGCAGGGAATGACCCCTCGCCGAGGGTCAAGAGGGCAAGCACGAAGAGGCACACTTGTCGGTCAAGAGGCACCCCCAGTTGATTAAAAAAAAGTGATGTGGGCCGTGCAGGACTCGAACCTGCGACCCGCTGATTAAGAGTCAGCTGCTCTACCAACTGAGCTAACGGCCCATGCGCTGGGGGGACCGATGGGGCTCGAACCCACGACCTCCTGAGCCACAGTCAGGCGCTCTAACCGACTGAGCTACGGTCCCCGTATCGCCTCAATTATACCCGCTTCTCGAGTAGGAATGCAAGGGATCGGTAGGAATTGGGGCATCGGGCGCGAACTGGGTTCTGGGTGAGAACAGCGATGGAGCAGATGACACGGCGAGCGTTTCTGGAGCGTTCTGGGCGAGCCATCGTGGGTGCAGCTGCAGGGCTGACCGTGCTACGCAGCTGGAGCTACAGCCCAAACGACACCATCGGCATCGGGATTATCGGCTTGAACGGGCAAGGCAAAACCCATATGCGCAACTTCAGCGAGATTGAAGGCGTGCGCATCGTCGCCTTGTGCGATGTGGATGAGCGCGTGTTGCAGCAAGCAGGCGCGATGATGGAGCAACGCACGGGCACTCGCCCCAAACTCTACACCGACCTGCGCCAACTGCTGGAAGATAAGGCGATTGACGCCGTCTCCACCGCGACGCCGAACCACTGGCACGCGCTCCTGACAATCTGGGCATGTCAGGCGGGCAAGGATGTGTATGTGGAGAAGCCCGCCTGTTGGAGCTTCGACGAGGGCGAGAAGATGGTGCAAGCGGCGCGTAAATCCGCACGCATCGTGCAGGTAGGGCATCAAACGCGCTCCGACCCCGTGACGCGCCTTGCTGTGCAGCGCGCTTGGGCTGGCGAGATTGGCACACTCTACATGGCGCGCGGACTGTGCTACAAACCGCGCGGACCGATTGGCTTTCAAAAAGACACTGACCCGCCCCCCTGGCTCCACTGGGAGTTGTGGCAGGGGCCTGCGACCCGCCGCCCGTTCAATCCCAACTATGTGCATTATAACTGGCACTGGTTCTGGAACTACGGCAACGGCGATATCGGCAATCAGGGCGTGCATCAGGTGGACATTGCCCGTTGGTTCCTGAACAAGCGCTACCCCATCAAAGTGTATTCTACGGGCGGGCGCTACGGCTACGAAGACCAAGGCGAGACGCCGAACACGCAGATCGCTACCTTTGAGTATGAGGACGGCACGCTGCTTGTGTTCGAGGTGCGCGGGCTGTTCACCAACGATGAGCAGGGGGCGAAGATTGGCAACCTTGTGTACGGCTCGCTGGGCTACATGTCGTCGGGCGACGGCTACAAACCGCGCCGTAGCCCCCAAGAAGAGTTGCCCGAAAAGGAGAACGCCCAACGCCCAGCGCTCGGCGGTACAGGCGAGCCGAACCACTACCGCAACTTCATTCAGGCGGTGCGCAGTCGGCGCGTGAGCGACCTGCACTGCGATGTGGAAGAAGGGGTCATCTCCGCGCAACTTGTGCATCTGGCGAACATCTCCTATCGGCTCGGACGCGCCCTACGCTTCGACCCGAACCGCAAGCAGTTCATCGGCGACCGTGAGGCGAACAGGATGCTCAAACGGCAAATACAGCCGAAGGGGTTCGAAATCCCCGAAAAGGTGTAGGCGGCGCTATCGCAGCGCCACATAGAACACCCGATCGCTGCGCCGCTCAGGGGGGTGCAGCGTGTAGGCGTCGAACAGATGCACTTCGGGGAAGCCCGCCTCATAGAGCATCGTGCGCACCTCCTGCTCCGAGTAGGCGCGCTGGGTGTGCACCTCCGTGAAGTAGCGCTCCGTCTCCCCCTCGCGCACCCAGAACTCCATGTGCACCGTGCAGAGGCGCGTCGCCTTGTCGTACTGGCTGCGCCAACGGTAGCGTAGTGGCGCACGCTCGTCTAACTGCGTCTGGTCGAAAAGCTTGCGCACGAACGCATACTCGGTGTTCAAATCAAAGATAAACACGCCGTGCGGATTCAGGTGTCGGTAGGCGCGACGCATCGCCTCCGCAAAGCGGGCAGGCTCTGTGATGTTATTGAGGCTGTCGAACAGGCTCACGATGAGGTCAAAAGTCTCGCCCAGCTCCAGCTCCGCAGCGTCTTGCACATAGTAGCGCACGCCAGAGCGGTTCTCCTGCGCCTTGCGTTTAGCTTGCGCAATCATCGCGGCGGAGCGGTCGACGCCCACCACCTCATAGCCGTTTATTGCGAGCAGCTCGCTCAAGTTGCCCGTGCCGCAGCACAAATCCAGCACTTTCTGCGCGGGGCGGTCGAAGTAGTCCAGTAGCGTCTCCACATAATGCATCCACCACAG